>CABUDB010000008.1 GCA_902490245.1 uncultured Collinsella sp. | reverse complement strand
GATCATTTTGGCCTGTCGGCTCCGAGTCGCACCTATTTTCCTGCGAAAATGCCGTGTCTCAACTTTGGTGAGACATTTGTCTCACGCTCAAAACCGAATCTGGAACATGTGTCACCTGCCCTAATTGTGTCTCATTCCGTAACTTTAGGCTGATGCAAGGTCTGAGACCGCGAGAAGGGAGACGCGATGAGTAAGTACACGAGGGGTCTCTTGGCGGTGATACTGGCCGTAGTGCTGGTGTTGCCGGCTGCAGCATTTGCCATGCTGCCCGAGGCCAACGCCAGGTCCAGCACCGGAATGGACGGACCGAAAATGACCGGAAAGGTCGTCGACCCCGATACCAGCGGTCGCTGGGAAATCTGGGCAGCTGGCCACGGTGGCAATAAGGTAACGACTCAAAACGTCGGTCGAATCTGGACCGACAAGACGGTCAAGGCAACCGGGGAAAACGAAGAGTCGGACTTTTTGACCACGCTTTCGGCGATGTCCTCGACGTCTAATTCAACCGTGACAGTCACCACGCCACTCGACATCGTGATGGTGCTGGATGCCTCCGGCTCGATGGATGATCCTATGGGTGGCAGAGATTCCACCAAGCGTATCGATGCACTGAAGAGCGCTGCGAACAGCTTTATCAATACCATCGCCAAGCAAAACGAGGGTATCGAGGGTGTCGATAGGCAGCATAAGGTTGCTATCGTTAAGTTTGCGGGCAAGAAGTCCAGCAAGATCGGCAACGATACGTATCGTGACGGAGGATACACCTACAATTACACACAGGTTATGAAAGACTTGACCGATTGCTCTGGCGGCAACGTGAAAGTTCTTGAGGATACAGTTGCTGGAATCAAGCCAAGCGGTGCCACGCGTGCCGACTATGGTCTGGAATTGGCCGGGGATATCACTTCTGGTCGCGCAGATGCCAAGAAGATCGTTGTGTTCTTTACCGACGGCAAGCCAACGAGTGGCAACACGTTCGACTCTGACGTCGCTAACGATGCTGTGACGGCTGCCAAGAAGATGAAGGACAGCAAGGCAACCATCTATGCCATTGGCATCTTTAGTGGGGCGAATCCTGCTGACGATCCCTCGAAAAAGGGGACGAGCGACGTAAACAAGTTCATGCATGCCGTTTCGAGCAACTATCCCAATGCCACGGCATGGGATACCCACGGCACACGCGCGGAAAACTCCGACTACTACAAGTCGGCGACCAATGCAGAAGAGCTCAAGAAGGTCTTCGACGACATCTCGCAGGCCATTACGTCGGAGCCGCCTTATCCGACCGAAATCCACAAGGGCTACGACGAGACCAAGTCCGGCTACATCACGTTTACCGATGAGCTGGGCGACTTTATGCAGGTCGACAGCTTCACCGAGGTCGTCATCAACGGCACGCCGTTTACCAATCCGAGCAAGACGGTCAACAAAGAAACCAAGACCGATACGTACGAGTTCGATGGCAAGGCAAAAGACCTGCTCATTACCGTGCAGCGTGCCGGCGACGACAATCCCCAGAAGGGCGATATCGTAACGGTCAACATTCCCGCGTCGTTGATTCCGCTGAGTCACTTTAAGACCGTAGACGGCAAGCTTTCGGTCGATACCGTTAAGCCCATCCAGGTGAAGTATGCCTCGAGCGTGAAGAAGGTCGCACTCGACAACCTGTTTACGCCCGAGAAGGTAGCGGGGCTCAAGGATTACATCGAGCATAATACGACCGTCGTTGACGGCACCAAGACCGTGAACTTCTTTGCGAACAAGTGGAGCGACGGTGCGATGGGCGATACGGTTGCGACCTTTGAACCCGCCGACACCAACCGCTACTACTACTTCCAGAAGCAGACTCCTATTTACACGGATAAGGAATGCACGCAGCCCGCAAAGAATTCGCTGGCAGATACCGGCACCTATTACTACAAGGATAAGTTTGAAGAGCAGGGCGAGAACGGCGAGGCCAAGCCCGCCACCGCCGTCATCGAGTTTATCGGCGGCGACGCCGCGAAGTTCGACGGCGCGATTGTTCCCGATGAGAACGGTAACTTGGTGTTTACTGTGGGAACCGCACGCCTGGCCTTTATCGATGAGCTCCACACCACCAAGGAGAGCGTGGGCGGCAACAAAACCGATACCGCGACCGACGTACTCAATCCCAAGTGGAACAACATATCCGCCAAGGCGACCGCGACGCATGTCAACTCCTACCTGGGCAACAACGGCAAGATCAGCTATAAGTACGACATGACGCCGGTAACGGTGGATACCAAGGATACCAAGGCCGGCTTTGACCTGACCAAGGTACTCGAGGGCCGCGACTGGACGAAGGAGGACACGTTTGAGTTTGGGCTGACGTCCGAGAACGGTGCCCCGATACCCGAGTCCGCGACAGCGCCCGTGACCGCGTCTGTGACCAAGGACGATCTGGACGACAAGGGTAAGGCTGTCATCGACTTCGGCACGATCAAATACACCGAGCCCGGCACGTACGTCTACAGGGTCAGCGAAAAGAACGCCGGGACTACGGTTGGCGGCATTGCCTACAGCAAGAACGTCGCGGAGGTCACCGTGACGGTAACGCCCAACAAGAAGGGCGAGCTCAGCGCTGACGTACAGGTGACTTCGGGCGAGACTGAGTTCAAGAACACCTACGCTGCAAATTCCGTCGATTCAAGCGTCACCGACAAGATCAAGGTGACCAAGGTCCTGACCGGACGCGACCTCAAGGCCGGCGAGTTCAGCTTTGAGCTGCGCGAGGGTCTCGGCGAAGACGCGAAGGTTATCGAGACCGTCAAGAATGACGCCAACGGTAACGTTACGTTCAAGGCCATCAAATACACCGAGATCGGTCAGCACACCTACACGCTGCGCGAGGTCAAGGGCAATGCCGGCGGTGTCACCTACGACGAAAACTTCTACATCATCGTGACGACCATCAGCGATAACGGCAAGGGCCAGCTGGTGGCCACGCACAAGCTGAAGGGTGCCGAGGACGTCAAGAGTATCAAGTTCAAGAACGCCTACACCGCGAATGCTGCCGAGGCATCGCTTGCGGGCATCAAGAACCTGCAGTTCGCCGACGGTCTGACCCCGGCCGACATCAACGGCAAGTTCACCTTTACCGTGACCGGTGAAGAGGGCGCACCCATGCCCGCGAACGTGAGCGTGACCAATGATGCCAAGGGCAAGGTCGACTTTGGCAAGATCACCTTTACGCTCGACGACCTTAACAAGGCCCTGGGCGAGAAGCCCGAGAAGCGCGAGCACACCTTTACCTACACCGTGACCGAGTCCGGCGAGGTCGCTGGCGTGACCAACGACGCCAAGCCTTCGCGTACGGTTTCCTTCACCGTGACCGATGACGGCGAGGGTAATCTGAGGGTGTCTCGCAAGCCGGATGGCAACGTAGCCTTTACGTTCACCAATACCTATAGCGTGACGTCTGTCGAGACGGGCGTCACCGACCAGATCACCGCGAATAAGGTCCTGACCGGACGCGAGCTTGCTGCCGGCGAGTTCTCCTTCGAGCTCGTCGAGGGCGAGGGCAAGGACGCCAAGGTCGTTGCCACCGGCAAGAACGCCGCCGATGGCAAGATCACGATGAGCCCCATCGAGTACACCAAGGCCGGAACGCACACCTATACGCTGCGCGAGGTCAAGGGCAACGCCGGCGGTATCACCTACAGCGATGCCAAGTTCACCATCGAGACCACCATCACGGACAACGGCGACGGCACCCTCAAGGCCGAGCATGTCCTGAAGGACGACGTCAAGGCTGCAACTTTCGAGAACTCCTACAACGTGACCCCGATCGACGCAGAGCTCGACTTTGACCTGAGCAAGGCCATTGACGGCCGCGACTGGACGGATGCGGACAAGTTCAGCTTTACCGTCACCGCCCCCGAGGGCACCCCGCTGCCCGATCCCGCAACCGTAACCGTGAGCAAGAAGGACGCGAAGGATGGCATCGCCGCCATCAAGTTCGGCAAGATCCACTACACGGCTGCCGGAACCTACAAGTACGAGATCCGCGAGAACGCGGGCAGCGCGGCCGGTATGACGTATGACGCGCATGTCGCAACCGCCGAAGTAACCGTGACTGATAACGGCAAGGGCGTCCTGATCGCCAACGTCACCAAGAAGGAAAGCGGCCGCTTCACCAACACGTATCGCACTGAGCTTAACTACACCGCGGTCGGCGGCCTCAAGCTCAGCAAGAGCCTCTCCGGACGTCCTATGACCGAGGGTCAGTTCACGTTTACCGTGACGCCTGCCGACGAGGCCTCGGCCGACGCGCTTGGCCTGCTGCCCGGAGCCAACAACTTCAAGTCCCCTGCGACGGCAGAGGCAACGGTCGGCCTGATCGACATCCTGGCTGGCCATGAGGTCAAGTTTACGCAGGCTGACGCCGGCAAGACCTTCACGTACACCGTAGCCGAGAAGAATGACGGCAAGCCCGGCTACACCTACGACGACGCCGTGCGTACCGTGACGATCGCCGTCGCCGATGACGGTGCCGGTACGCTTACCGCCACGACGACCGTCTCCGGCGGTCCCGAGGGTACGCATACGACGGTCCACAAGAGCGGTGAGAACAAGGTCGAGAGTGCCCTGGTCCCGTTCCACAACAGCTACAGCGCTACGACCAATACGCCTGGTGGTACCGCTGCTCAGGTTGTCGCCACCAAGACCCTGACCGGTCGTCCGATGGTCGACGGCGAGTTCTGGTTCGGCATTGCCTATCAGGGCGAGCTTGTGGGCTACGAAAACCTCAAGCCCAATATCGGCGGGCATGTGAGCTTTGATGCGCTGCACTACGACACCGAGATGCTTGCCAATCTTGAGGCGGCTGGGCTTGCCCATCGTACCGACAAGGACGGTAAGCTCGCTTGGACCATTAACTACACGGCCTACGAAGATTTATTCGGGCTGCCGAATGGCGTTTCCGCTACAACGTGGAGCTTTGGCTTTAAGGTTATCGTTGTCGACAACGGTGACGGTACCCTGACGGCAACGGTCGACTACGGTGGCGTCGAGCCCTTGTTCGAAAACGTCTACGGCGCCGAGGCCGTGGATGCCGCACTCACCGGCACCAAGAAGCTCCAGGCAGCCGAGGGCCTGACCCCGGCTGACATCGCGGGCAAGTTCACCTTTACCGTGACCGCCGACGAGGCCGGCGCCCCGATGCCCGGGCGCACGACCGCAACCAACGACGCGGCCGGCAACGTGGACTTTGGCAAGATCCACTTTACGCTCGAGGACCTCAACCGCGCTCTGGGCGTGACGGCCGATGCTTCTGACGACGCATCGAGCGATGCCGAGGCCAACGCCGGCGAGGCCGAGGTTGACGCCGACGCTGCCGACACCGACGAGTCCAACGACGAGTCCGAGCCCGCAGCCCCCACCGCTCCGCGCTCGCACACCTTTACCTACACGGTGACCGAGTCCGGTAGTGCCCCTGGTGTGACCAACGACGCCAACGCCATGCGCAAGGTTTCCTACACCGTGACTGACGACGGTACCGGACATCTGCGTGTCGTGCGCGAGGGCGACGACGGTGCTGCCTTCACGTTCACCAACACCTACGGCGTGGCACCTACCGATTCTTCCGTGACCGATCAGGTCAAGACGGTCAAGCGTCTGACCGGACGCGACCTTGCAGCTGGCGAGTTCACGTTTGAGCTGCTCGAGGACGACGTGGTTGTCGCTAACGGCACCAACGACGCTAACGGCACCGTGACGCTGAGCCCGGTTCGCTACGAGGCACCCGGCACGCACACGTACACGCTGCGTGAGGCTTGCCCCAACGCGCTCGGCCTGTACAAGGGCGTCACCTATGACGGCACGACCTACACCGTCGTGACCACCGTCTCCGACAACGGCGACGGCACGCTGACCGCGACGCACAAGCTCGAGGGAACCACCGAGTCGGCTGGCTTTACCAACAAGTATCACGCCATGCCTACGCAGGTTTCCATCGGCGCTATCAAGGTGCTCGAGGGACGCGAACTCAAGAAGGACGAGTTTAGCTTTAAGCTCGTTGGCGAGGACATCGAGTCCACCGTCACCAACGACGCTGACGGCAAGATCAACTTCGACAAGCTCGAGTACGACGAGCCCGGTACGTACGTCTACACCATCAGCGAGGTCAAGGGTGACGAGGCCGGTATGACCTACGACAAGTCCGTCTTTACCGCGACCGTTAACGTGGTCGACGACGGCGAGGGCAACCTCAAGGCGAACGTTGCCTTTACCAAGGGCGACAAGAGCGTCGAGGGTATCGTGTTCAACAACACGTACAAGAAGCCCGAGACGCCCGTGCCGACGCCCGACCCCGGCACGCCCAAGACCGTGACGAACATCGTTAAGACGGTCAAGGGTTTCCTGCCCACCACGGGTGACCAGCAGGCCGCTGCGCTGCTCATGGCATTTGTCATCGCCATGGCCGGTGTCGGTGCCCTGGTCTGGGGTATCCGTAAGCGTTAGGCACGCTGGTAGCGCCCGGGGCCAAAAAGCCCCGGGCGGCCGGCGGGGAGCCAGAAATGTAGCCCCCACCCCACCCCCAGCCGCCACGGAGGCATCTCCCTCCTCCGTGGCGGCATTTTTGTGCGTGGGGGAGGTGGGTGCGCCACGAAATCGGCCCATCTACTACGTTTGGCCCCTTACCTCCAACCATGCCAAAAAACGCCAAAACATAACCGCAGGTAGAACGCCTGCGGTTATGCTCAAAATGAAGGTATGGTCAGGGGTGTCGAGTCAAACGTAGTAGATGGGCCGGTTTCGTGGCGCGCGGTTCCGGCTGATTCCTTGGGGGCGAAGGAAAACGGATCATTTTGGTCCCGCGAGGCTGGCGGAGGCACTCGTGCGGGGTCGCCCGAACAAAACTATGCCGGTTTACGGGGCTGAATCACGAGTCCCCAACTATGCCGATATTCGTGAAAATAAAACCGCAGGTAGACGAGCCGTCATTTTGCAGAAAACGTGGGTATGGATGGGGGCCCTGAGTTTAGCCCCGTAATCCGGCATGGTTTTGAAATGGCACTAAATCGATAACGGCCATTTTGCTATGCCGGGGCGGTCGGTCGTCGGGTAATTACCCTCGCAGGTAGGCGATGGCAATCTGCGTGCGGTTGCGCAGGCCCATTTTGGCAAGGATTGAGCTGATGTGGTTGCGCACGGTGCCTTCGCCCATGTAGGCGGTGGCGGCAATCTCCTTATTGTCGAGGCCGCGGGCGATGAGCTCTGCGACTTCGAACTCGCGGTCGGTTAGGCCGGCAAAGGCCGCGGGCCGGCGGGGCGCGTCGGCTTCGGTGCCCGCCCCATCAAAATCGATATCCTCGATCGCCTTGCCCTCGAGTATGCGTTTGCCGTCCATGACCTGCGCCAACGCTGGCGGAATGGCGGCGACATCGGTCTTGATCAGGTAGCCGCGGGCGCCGAGCTTGAGCGCCGACACAATGTACTCGTCATCCGAGAATGTCGTCAGAAACACCACGCGCGCCGAAGGGTCGCGCTCAAGGATCTCGCGTGCCGCCGAAAGTCCGTCACGCCCCGGCATCTGAATGTCGAGCAGTGCGATATCGGGCGCGTGTTCGGCATAGAGCGAAACCGCATCGTTGCCGTTGGCGCCGGTGCCCACTACCTCGATCTGCGGATGGGCGCCCAGGATAATCTTGAGTGAATCGACTACCAGACGGTCGTCGTCGACAACGATGAGCCTCATCGTCCCTCATCTCCTTGCTGTTTGGGAACGGTGGCAAACACACGCCAGCCGCCGGCGCCGGCGCGCGGGCCGGCGGTGAAGGTGCCGCCAAGCGCCTCGACGCGCTCGCGCATGGAGGCGAGCCCCATGCCCTCCGCGGCGCCGCGGCTGCTTGCTTGGACCCCGCCCGCGCCATCGTCGGTAACGATGAGCTGGTAAAACGACGGATGCTCCATGCACCGTACGGTGACAGTATGGGCGCAAGCATGGCGCATGATGTTGGAGAGCGCCTCGCGCAGGACCGCCGCAAAGCAGTTGGCGACATTTGCGGGCGCATGCTCGGCCAAAACTTCAAGCTCAATCTGCGGACCGCCGTCCGTGCGCGCGCCTTCGACAATGCGTTCGAGCTGCACGGAAAGGTCGACAGCGTTGTCGTTGAGCGCGTGGACGCTGGTGCGCACAAGCTGGAGCGCCTCGTCAACCGTGCGTTTAACGTCGGCGAAATCGGCGGCGACGCCGGGCTCGTCGGCGTGGACCACGCGCAGTGCTTCGGCTTGCAGCGAGGCGCGCGTGAGCTGGTGGCCCACATTGTCGTGGATCTCGCGCGCGATGCGGGCACGTTCGGCGAGCGTCGCGAGTTCGACTTCGTAGTCCTGGCGGTCGGCAAGATCGCGGTTGCGCGCTTCGAGCGCCAGAGCACGTTCCTGCAGCTCGTCGCGGGTACGGCGCATGCGCTGCTGCTCGCGCTCCAACTGGGCGGTACGTAGCGACAGCAAGGTGGCGGCAACCGAAAGGATGGCGGTCAGCAGGAGCATTCGGGCGGTGAGCGCGTCGGTGCGAAGGTCTGCGACGAGTGCAAAGACAAAGGTGGCGCCAATGCCCAGCGCGACCCAGGCGTGCTCACGGCGCACCCGCCGCGCGATGTCATAGAGGGCGAGAGGCGCAAACGGCACAAACGGCGGCACGAAGACGGCCGTGATGATGTAAGCGTAACTTGCGGTCTCGCTTGCGCGCCGGGTGCGTTTCCCCTGTGCCACCTCGGCCAGCGAGGTGGCAATAACGCCAAGGCAAAACGCCACAACCAGACGAGCGTCCACAGCAAGACCCATGGCGGCCGCAATACAGCACGCCAGCACGATCGATTTGTCGAAAAGCCTGTTCATACGGGTATTGTACGCGATGCCGCGCATGGGGGAGGCGCCACCCGGAGCAACCGTGACATTCCTCCCACGCGCCGGGGCGGTCGCGTCGGCGGGCCGCGCGACCAAGCTCCGCACTCGTGACAAAGCTCACTGGTGCGCGCCGGCGGCTCCTGCGATGATGCAATCGTACCGGGCCACGACCAACAGAAGGGCCGCTTCATGACAGACATCGTCCACGTCGAAAACCTCGTCAAGCGCTACGACGATCTTATCGCGCTCGACCACTTTAACCTGAGCATCGCCCCCGGCGAGATCTTTGGCCTGCTGGGCCCCAACGGCTCGGGCAAGACCACGTCCATCAACTGTATTCTGCAGCTGCTTACCTACGACAAGGGCGCCATCGAGCTGTTCGGCGAGCCCATGACGCCCACCCGCTACGACCTCAAGCGCCGCATCGGCGTGGTGCCACAGCAGGTGGCGGTATTCGACGAGCTTACCGTGCGCGAGAACATCGACTATTTCTGCAGCCTCTACGTCAGCGACCGCAAGCGCCGCCGCGCGCTCGTGGACGAGGCGATCGACTTTGTCGGCCTGGGCGACTTTACCAAGTTCCGCCCCGGCAAGCTCTCGGGTGGCCTGGCGCGTCGCCTCAACATTGCCTGCGGCATCGCACACAAGCCCGAGCTCATCTTTTTTGACGAGCCCACGGTGGCGGTCGACCCGCAGAGCCGCAACGCCATCCTGGAGGGCATCTGCCGCCTGCGTGACGAGGGCGCCACGGTAGTGTATACCAGCCATTACATGGAGGAAGTCGAGCAGATCTGCAGCCGCATCATGATCATGGACGGCGGGCGCGTGCTGGCACAGGGTACCAACGACGAGCTTAAGCGCATGATTCAGATGGGCGAGCGCGTGACTGTCGAGGTCGGCGCCGTCGAGGCCGCCACGGTCGAGCGGCTGCGCGCTCTCGAGCACGTGCTCAGCGTTGAGCTTTCCGGCGGCGAGCTCGTCTGCACCTGCGAGGCGAGCCCGCACAACCTGGTGGACATCCTCGACACGCTGCGCGCCGCCGACGTGGCGCTCGGCCGCGTGTGGAGCGAGCCACCGACTCTCAACGACGTGTTCCTCGAGATCACCGGCCGCGAGCTGCGCGACTAGGGGGCGGCCATGTTCAACACCATCATCACCACGCTCAAGACGCTATTGCGTCGACCGAGTACATGGGTCTGGGGCGCGATCTTTCCCATTGCGCTTTCAACGATGTTCATGTTTATGTTTGCGAACCTCAGCTCCGACGGCAAGGTCGACCCGGTGCCGGTTGCCGTCGTGGCGGACGAGGCTTGGGACGCTTCGACCTTTAAGGGCGTGGCGACGTCGCTTGCCAAGGAGGGCGACGATCATCTACTCGAGATCCACGAGTACGAAGACTTGGCTGCCGCGCGCAAAGCACTCAAGGCTGGCGAGGTCGCGGGCATCTATACGGTCGACGACGCGGGCACGCCCAAGCTCACGCTGCTTTCGAGCTATGACAACTCGCGCGCCTCGTCGGTGCTCACCGACCGCAGCATTCTGGAGACGGTGGCAAGCTCGTATACGCAAAATGCCGAGCTCATGTCCCAGATTGCCCAGGACAACCCGGCGGCGCTCGCCGACCCCGAGGCGGTTGCGCGCGCCCTGTCGCTCGAGGGCGGCACCCGCCGTGTGAGCCTGACACGCACCACGCCCGATGGCACGGTCATCTACTATTACGCGCTTTTTGGCCTGGTCGCGATGATGTCTGCCGAGTTTGCCGCCTTGAGCGTCGTCGACCTGCAGCCCAATCTGTCGGGCCTTGGCGCGCGCCGCTGCGTGGGCGGCCTTTCCAAGACGGCGTCGCTGGCCGGCATTTTTGTCGGCTCGTGGCTGGTCTCCTTCGCCTCGATGACGATCGCGATTGGTTACGTGCGCCTAGTCGTTGGCGTCGACTTTGGCGGGCGCGAGGGGCTGTGCCTGCTGGGCGGTGCTGTATCCGCGCTTGCCGCCACGGGCCTGGGGCTCTTTGTGGGCACGCTTCCCGTTAAGGGTGGCAAGGCGTCCAAGTCGGGCATCCTCACGGGCTTTGCCACCACGTGCGCCCTGTTCGCCGGTCTCTACGGCGAGCCGGCGATGGCGCTTGCCGATGACGTCGCCCGCGCCTGCCCGGCCGAGTGCTGGCTCAACCCCGTCAAGCTCATCTGCGACATGTTCAATCGCCTGTATTTCTTTGAGGACCTGGGGCCCTTCGCCGTCCGCGCCGGCGCGCTCGTCCTGATGGCCCTGGTGTTTGTCGCCGCCGCTACGCTGATCTTTGGAAGGAGCCGCTATGAGCACCTTTAAGACCGCGCTTCGCATGGCGCTGGCGCACCCGCTCTATCTGCTCATCTACACGGTGTTCATTTCGCTGATGGGCGTGTTCATCGCGGCCTCGGTGAGCTGGAACTCGTCGCAGCTTACCGAGTACAAGCCCTACGACACCAACGTGATTGTGGTCGACCGCGACAATAGCGACCTTTCGCGGGCGCTTACCAAGCATCTGAGCTCACGCTTTGACCTGGTCACGGGCGTTGGTGACGACACGTACGACCTTGCGGATGCGCTCGCCAAGAGCAACAGCGCCAAGGGCAGCGCCGACTGCGTATTCTTTATCCCGGAGGGGTTTGAGGGCGACCTCGTTGCAGCCGCCCGTGCGGGGGAGTCCCTGCCCAAGCTCGATGTGACCTACGGTGCCGGCACCATGGCGGCGGCGCTTTCGTCTGCCGAGGCCTCGCGCTGGATCTCGCTCGCGGGCGCTGCGGCCGCACTTGAGCCCACTGCCTCCAACGGTGACGTTGCCAAGGCTGCCGAACATGCTGCTGCCGAGCGTGCCGAGGTCGAGATCGAGCAGGTCAAGGTCGACTCGACTGCCGCCGCCACGCTCGAGTCGTACTTCAACTTTGGCGCGTACGCGATTATCTCGTCGGTCATCGTGTCGGTGGGCTTGGTGTTTTCGGGTATGAACGAGCCCGAGCGCGTGCGCCGCATGGATGCCAGCCCGGTCTCCGAGCGCCAGCGCTCGCTTGCCGTGTTTGCAGCCGCCGCCGTGATCACCGTCTGCATCTGGTTTGTGTCGAGCATGATGGGCGTCGTGGGCTTTGCCGGCGCGGTCGCCGAGGTCGGTGCGGGCCGTGTGTGCTTGGCACTGGCAGCGACGTTTGCCCTGGCGTGCACGCCGCTGGCCGTTGGCTTTGCGCTGTCGAGCCTGGGTGCGCGCGAGGAGCTGCTCAACGGCGTGGGCAACTTACTCGGCATGCTCATGACGTTTTTGGGCGGCGCCTGGATGCCGCTTTCGATGATGGGCTCGGCCGTGCAGACCGTGGCGCATTTTGTGCCGACGTTTTGGGTGAACGACGCGATTGGCAAGGCACTTGCCTCGGATCTGACGCCTGCCGTGCTGAGCGACATCGCCTGCGACCTGGGCGTCACGGTGCTCTTTGCCGCCGCCATCGCCGCCGTAGGCCTGGCCCTCTCACGCGCCAAATCCCGCGCCTAGTCTGAAATAAATCCTAGGCCTCGCCCCAAAATAGTTCGCCAAGGTTTACTATTACGTTCATAAAGTAGTACGAGGCTAACAATGGGGGATACCATGGCAACGCAGGAAGCCTACGTCCAGGTTAAGAATCTCAAAAAGCACTACGGCGACGGTGATGCGCGCCTGACGGTACTCGATGGCATCGACGCGTCCATCAACCGCGGCGAGATCTGCGTCATGCTGGGGCCCTCGGGCTCGGGCAAATCGACGTTCCTCAATCTTATCGGTGGCCTGGAGGATGCCGACGGCGGCTCCATCATGGTGGACGGCTGCGACCTCACCGTGCTCAAGCCTACCGACTTGGGCGAATACCGACGCCGTGAGCTGGGCTTTGTCTTCCAGTTCTACAACCTGGTGCCCGATCTCACCATCAAGGAGAACATCGAGGTCACAGCACACCTGTCCAAAAACCCGCTCAATGTCGACGATCTTCTGCGCTCGCTGGGCCTCTACGAACATCGCAACAAGTTCCCGCGTCAGGTCTCGGGCGGCCAGCAGCAGCGCTGCGCCATCGGCCGCGCACTCGTCAAAAATCCGGGCCTGCTGCTGTGCGACGAGCCCACGGGCGCGCTTGACTACAAGACGTCCAAGGAAATCTTGCAGCTCATGGAGGAGGTCAACCGCACCTACGGCTGCACCATCATCATTGTCACCCACAATGCCGCCATCGCGCGCATGGCCAATCGCGTGCTGCGCCTGCGCGACGGGCGCATCGTCGAGGATGAGCTCAACGAGTCGCCCGTTGCGGCCGCCGAGCTCGATTGGTAGGCGGCGCCATGACACCTCTCGCAAAACGTCTCCCGCGCGAGCTGCGCCGCAATATCGGCAAGTACCTGGGCATCTTTTTGCTTATGTGCGGAAGCATCGCTCTCACCTCGGGCTTTTTGCTCGCAGCGCATTCCATCGGCTGCCTTATCGATGACATGCGCGATGCGTACACGATTGAGGACGGCCGCGTGACCACCTCCTTCGAGGCCACCAAAGATCAGCTCAAGGCGGCCGAGGATGCAGCCGGCGACGTCGGCGGCGTTACGCTCTACAAGAACTTCTCTATCGACGCCATCATCAAAAAGGCGGCTGGCGACGACGGCACCAAGCGCACCCTGCGTACCTATGCGCACCGCACCAAGGTCGACATCGCGTCCTACTGTGAGGGCAAGGAGCCCAAGACGGACGATGAGGTGGCCATCGACCGTGTCTTCGCCACCAACAACGACCTCGCCGTGGGCGATAAGGTCGAGCTTGAGGGCCGCACCTACACCATTTGCGGCATCATGACCCAGCCCGATAGCCAGGCGCTGTTCCTCGATAATTCGGACTTTACGGTGAACACCATCACGTACGGCGTGGCCGAGGTCACCGACGCCGGCTTTGCCGCGCTCGAGGATGCCGGCGGCGCGCCTGCCTACACCTACTCCTTCACCTTCACCGATCGCGATCTCTCCACCGCAGACCGCATCGACGCCGAGCAAGATATGGTCGAGGCGCTGACCGATGCCGATGCGCGTGTGGACGATCTGATCGATGCCGATTCCAATCAGGGCATTGGCTATGCGCGCGACGACGTAGACGGCGACTCCATGATGTGGATGACGCTGCTCGACATCATCATCGTGATCATGGCGTTTGTCTTTGTGGTCCTTACCGACGCCACCATCGAGGAGGAGAGCGCCATTATCGGCACGCTGCTCGCCAGCGGCTATCGTCGACGCGAGATCGTGCTGCACTACCTTGCGCTCCCCGCCATCGTGGGCGTGGTCGCGGCGCTTTTGGGCACTGCGCTCGGCGTTGTGTTCTTTACCGAGCCCATGCGCATCCTCTATTACGGTTCGTACAGCCTGCCGCCCTTCCAGGTGTACTGGAGCTGGGAGATCTTTGTGAAGTGCGCCGTGATTCCCGCCGCCGCGCTCATCCTCATCACGCTGGTGGGTCTGCTTCGCAAGATGGGCAAGACGCCGTTGCAGTTCCTTCGTCACGAGGCGAGTGGCAAATCGGGCACCAAGCGCGGCCTGCAGCCGCCGGAGCGCATGGGTTTTGTTTCCCGCTTTCGCCTGCGTATCTTCCTGCGCAATCTGGGCAACTTCGCCACGCTCTTCGTGGGCATCGCGTTTGCCTCGCTGCTACTGCTCTTTGGCCTGGCGATTTTGCCCACGATGACGCACTATGCGGACAACCTCGAGACAAGCCTGGTCGCCGAGCACCAGTACACGCTCAAGGCGCCGCTGGAGCTCGAGGGCACTGCCGAGGAGCGCGAGCAGTGGTCGGCACTCGAGCGCTTGCAGTCGGTTGACGGCGCACTGCTTTCTGCCGCCCAGGATGCCGATGACGAGCTTGACGACGCGGCCGATGCGGCACAGGCGGCAGCCGATGCCGCGACCGCATCTCCGTCTGCCGAGAGACTGACCGCGGCGCAGGACGCGCTTGCCAAGGTCCAGGACAAGAAGGATGCGCTCTATGCGCGCCTCGACGACCTGGCCGATGCCCTTGGCTGCGACCGCGACGGGGCTATCGACCTGATCGACAAGGCCTCTAAGATCGACACCGACAACGACGACATTCACCCGGTCAACACGACCGACAACGGTGCGGGCGCAATCGCGCAGGCCGAGAAATATGCCGTTTACCAGCTGCAATACGACCGTGGCGATGGTAATGACGAGGAGACGATTTCTGTCTACGGCATCTCGGCAAACTCGCGCTACTGGAAGGACCTCAACGTCGGCGATGGGCGCGTCGTCTTTGGCGGTGGTCTGCTCGATAAGTTTGGCTGGAGCGAGGGCCAGAAGGTCACACTCAGCGACAAGTACGAGGGCGAGCATTATTCCCTTGAGTACGCGGGCAAGGACTGTGCCTGGGGCTCAAAGTCGGACATGAATATCTATATGAGTATCGACGACTTTAACGAGCTGTTCGACAACGACGCCGCCTACTTTAACGGCTATGTGAGCGACGAGAAGCTCGACCTCGATGCTCGTTACTTTGCCGGCGACACCACGCCCGACGACATGCGCGCCGTGGGTGGCCAGTTCATCGGCATGATGAGCAAAATGATCGGCATGATGATCGGGCTTGCGGTGTTTATCTTCCTGCTGTTTATGTACTTGCTGACCAAGGCGGTCATCGACCATAGCGCCCGCTCGATTAGCTACATGAAGGTCTTTGGCTATCGCGATGGCGAGATCTCGCATCTGTACATCCGCTCGATCACGCTGTGCGTGGCGGCGTCGCTCGTGCTGAGCCTGCCGGTCATTATTGGTTCGCTCACGGCCATCTTCCGCTCTATGTTGCTCGCCTACAACGGCAATATCGAGATCTACGTGCCCGCTTGGTCCATGGCTGCATGCGTCGGCATTGGCTTTGCGACCTACCTGGTCGTGGCGCTGCTACACACGCGCTCTATCAAGCACGTCAGCCTAGCCGAAGCCCTCAAAGTCCAAGAGTAGTCATCGGGGACGTTCTTAAGCGACTAGTTATCGGGGACGGTCTTTGCCGATTGGCCGGCTCGCTGGCCTGGACTGTCCCTGGCGGCACTCATTTAAGTCTGTCCCCAATGACTACCCAATGACTGGGCGCCGTGCTTGACATTAACCCCGCTTCAACGGGTACCATCCTCCTATGTCTGTAACGCCATATAGACCGAGGGGATATATCTATGACCGTAACTGCACCCGCAGCACCCGCTAAGGTGTACTTCACCAACCTGCGCACGCATGCTCGCGAGAGCCAGCTCGACAAGCTCAAGCGCCTCATCCGTCACGCCGGTATTGAGCAGATCGACTTTGAGAACAAGTTCGTCGCCATCAAGATTCACTTTGGTGATGAAAGAAAATAAAATCAACAAGACAAATGCAGCCCGGCTGCTTGATAAGG
>CABUDB010000007.1 GCA_902490245.1 uncultured Collinsella sp. | reverse complement strand
TTTGGTGTAGTGCAGAATGTCACAACATGTCCATCCTGCGGTGGTTCGGGCAAGGCGCCCAGAGACAGGTCGTCAAAGCCGATGATCGAGACATCCTCGGGCACGCGTACGCCGTGTTCGCTCAGCGCGCGCATGGCGCCCACGGCAAGCACGTCGTTCTCGGCAAAGAAAGCCGTCGGCAGGTCGTCGCGCGAAACGCCGTCGAGCCACGCGCCCATGTCGCGATAAGCGCCCTCGAGCGTGGTGTTCAGCGTGACGCGCCATGCCGGATTGGCCTCGAGGCCCGCATCCTCAAGCGCTTGGCGATAGCCGCGCTCGCGATCCTTAAAGTTGCGGATGCGAAGGTCGCCCGCCAGATAGCCGATTTGCTTGTGACCTTTCTCGATAAGGTAATCCACGGCACGCAGTACCGAATCGGTGTTGGCAATGACTACAGCATCAAAGTACTGGCGGTCGCTCCAGCCGTCGAGCACGATCAGGTGGGCGGCAGCGTTGGCGAACAAGGCGTAATCTTCCTCACCCAGCTCGGTGCCCATCAGCACGATGGCGGCAGCCGGGTCGGCGATAAGGCCCTCGACCTGCGGGCGCACGGCGTTCAAGTCGCTAAAGTCGAGCGAGACAAAGCTCGTGCTCATGCCGTGGCGACGCGCCTGGCGCTCCACGCCCTCGATGACCGCGGGGTGAAAGGTGCTCTCGTCCAGGATGGCGCCCGTCTTGCGCGCGAGCACGAACTGGATGCTCTCGAGCTGCGTCGACTGCTGGTAGCCGAGCGATTGTGCGCACTCCAGGATGACCTTGGCGGTCTCCTCGCTCACGCTGCGCTTGCGGTTGAGCGCGTTGGACACGGTCGCAGGCGAAAAACCGGTGATGCGGCTGATCTCGCGAACACTTGCTTTGGCCATTGTTCCCCCTAGTAACGGTCGCGGTCGAGCATCGTGGCCTGACCGCCCCGTGACTCGACAACTAAACGACCGCAAATTCAATCTAAACAGAATAGTAAATGTTTAATAGCTAGTTTAGCCTGTTGTCAAGCGAAGTGGTGCGACTATTCCCCCAACGGGCACATTTACTCGGTAGCCAATTCGGGACGGGGCGTGAAAAACATTTAGCCCAGGACGCGGGCCATACGGGCCTTGAACTCGGACAGGAAGCGCGGGGCGTCGACGGTCAGCGCCACGAGTGCGCTCTTGTCGGGATCTGCCACGCGGCGCTCATCGCAGATGGTGCGGCCGCGGTACTCGCCCAGCAAGTCGACACGCAAATTGCAGCCGAGTGCACCCACGAGTGTGGGGTCGATCGCCACGGCGACGGCCAGGGGATCGTGCAGTGCGCAGCCGCCCAGGTAGGGTGCGTTCATCTCGTACGAGCCAATGTAGTGCTCGACCATGCTCGCAAACGCGCAGCCCGCCATGGTGCCCGAGCCCGTCCAGCCGGCAATGTCGCGACGCGTGAGCACCGCGCGATGCGTCACGTCCAGGCCCACCATGGTGAGCTTGCGGCCCGAGCGCAGCACGGCGTCGGCGGCCTCGGGGTCGCTTGCCATGTTGGCCTCGGCACCCGCGCTCACGTTGCCGGGCACGGTCAGGGCGCCGCCCATCACCACCACGCGGCCGATAGACATCATCGCCGCCGCATCGCGCTCCAGGGCAAGTGCCAAGTTGGAGAGCGGACCGGTCGCCACGTAGACCAAATCGGGGCCATAGGTACGCGCGGCATCGATCAGATAATCGACCGCAGCGTTGCCATCGGCCGACGTCGCCCCCACCGGCTCGTAGGGCGACGCGGGCACGCTCGCGCCGCCGATGCCGTTCTTACCGTGGATGAGCGTGGTGGACGCCGGCGGCGTATAGGGCTCGGTCGCTTGCAGAGGACGGTCGGCACCCAGGTACACCGGCACCTCGGGACGACCCAACAGGTCGAGCACCGCCAGGCAGTTGTGCGCCGATTGCTCGACGCGCACGTTGCCAAAGCACGTGGTAATGCCCACGAGCTCCACCTCGGGGCTCGCGATGGCATAGGCCAGCGCCATCGCATCGTCCACACCCATATCCAGATCAAGGATCAGCTTCTTGATTGCCATTGTTCTACTCCGCTTCTCCGTCTTGTACTAAATCGTCTAAATCAAACATGCGCTCAACTTCGGCACGCGTGGGAATCGACTGCTGCGCGCCCAAACGTGACACCGTCACCGCCGAGGCACGTGCACCCGCCGCCATGCACTCAAAGAGCGGCAAGCCCTCCAGACGAGCCGCGGCAAGCGCACCAATAAACGTATCGCCCGCGGCCGTCGTATCGACCACCGCGCACGAAAGTGCCGGCATGCGCAGCAGCTCACCGTCATCGCCAAGTGCAACTGAGCCGGCACCGCCTAGCGTGATGACCGCAGCCCCGGCGCCCTTGTCGAGCAGCGCATTGAGCGCGGCGACGCAACTCGCATCATCCGTGGGCAGAATGCCCGTCAGCACCTGGCACTCGGTCTCGTTGGGGCAGACCAGGTCGACCGCAGGCCACGCTCCTGCCGGCAGGCCGCAGGCGGGTGCCGGGTTAAAGATCGTATAGAATCCCAGCTCGTGAGCGCAAGAGAGCGCCGCGGCCGTTGCCATCAGATCACATTCGCCCTGGGCGATAAAGACGCTGCCAGCCGCCGGAGCGAACTCACATGCATCGCCATCGAACTCATCGGCCACCAGGTGCCTCAGCGCGCAGGCAACGTCCTCGCCCGCAAGCGCATGGTTGGCGCCCGGCGACAGCACGATGCGGTTGTCGCCTTCGCAGCGAATGATGGTCGCCGTGCCCGTCTCCACGTCATCGCGAAGCGCCACAAACTCAACGCCCACGCCGGCATCCTGAAGCCCCGCCACGAGCACATCGCCAAAGGTATCGCGCCCAACAGCGCCAATCATGCACGTACGCGCGCCCATGCGCGCGGCGGCGACGGCCTGGTTGGCGCCCTTACCGCCGGCGTTGGTGATAAAACCGCTGCCACCGACCGTCTCGCCCGCGCGCGGCATGCGCTCGCACGCCACCGAAAGGTCCATGTTCATGCTGCCGAACACCGCAACGATGCTGTGATCCGCCATGGAAACCTCCTCGTCCGTGGGCTCTGCGCCCGCTGTCGGCCGTCAATCGTGTGCTCTCGCACCTCTATAACTTTAGTTCACTTTGATGTGGACGCGCGCTTGAGCTTGCGCCAGCAGCAAGCATTCACAGGAGCAGGCAGTTACAATGAATGTGTGCTGATTATTCTCGTCATTGGATGATGTTTTATGGAACAATTCTCGCAATCGGGCTCGCGCGGCCGACGCCGCACGGGCAACGAGCCGGCGCCGCACGAACGCGTGAAGGGCGAACGCCGTGCCAACGAGCCGCGACGCACCGCGAGCCCCCATCGCGCTTCCGCCAACAACGAGGGCCGCGCCAATACTCCCGCCGCGGAGCAGACGCCCGCTCGCCCCAAGTCCCGCTATATCCCTGCGCTCGACGGTCTGCGCACGCTTGCCGTCGTCGCGGTGGTGCTCTACCACCTCAACCTCACGTGGGCTCAGGGCGGCCTGCTCGGCGTCACGATCTTCTTTGTGCTTTCGGGCTATCTGATCACGCGCTTGCTGCTCAACGAAGTCGCCAAGACCGGCCGCATCGACCTTAAGAGCTTCTGGATTCGCCGCATCCGCCGCCTGGTCCCCGCCGTGGTAACGGTAGTGTTCGTGACCTGCGCGCTGTGCACCATCTTTAACCACGTGATGCTCACCAAGATGCGCCCCGACATCCTGCCGTCGCTGCTGTTCTTCAACAACTGGTGGCAGATCGCCCAAAACGTCTCGTACTTCAATGCTCTGGGCGACCCCTCGCCGCTCACGCACTTTTGGTCGCTTGCCATCGAAGAACAGTTCTACCTGATTTGGCCGCCACTGCTGTTTGCCATGGTATCCATGCATGTGAGCAAGCCCAACACGCGCCGCGTGGTTCTGGGCCTTGCCGCGGCATCTGCCCTAGCCATGATGGTGCTTTACAACCCTGCCGCCGACCCCAGCCGCGTGTACTACGGCACCGACACCCGCGTGTTCTCACTGCTGCTGGGTGCCTGGATGGCCTTTATCCCCGATCGCGACCTGGCGCCGGTGCGTCTCGCTCATCGTTTGGGGCTCAATCGCCTGGCTGGCGCCGCCAAGCACGGCAAGAACGCCGAGGGCAAGCCTGGCGAGAAGGCCGACGAAGCAGCCGAGACCGCCCCGGCACAGCCGAGCGCCCTCGTGCGCTTTTGGTCCTCGCCCGCATCCATCGATGTGTTGGGCGTCGTGGGTCTGGTTGGCCTTGCCGCCATGGTCGCACTCACCAACGGCTACACCGCGTTCCAGTATCGCGGCGGCACGCTGTTATGTTCCATCCTCACGCTCATGGTCATCGCGGCCTGCGTGCAGCCCCAGGGAATGGTTGCCCGCGCACTGTCCGCCGAACCGCTCGTGTGGGTTGGCAAGCGCTCGTACAGCATCTACCTGTGGCACTATCCGCTGCTGTTGCTCATGAACCCGGTCGCCAACATCAACGATACGCCCTGGTGGCAGTACATTTTGCAGGTGCTGCTGGTGGTCGCCGTAGCCGAGTGCTCCTATCGCTTTATCGAAACGCCGTTTAGGAAGGGCGCCTTCGGCCGCACCGTGGCCGAATTCCGCGATGGCACCACCACGCCCGCCAACTGGGCACGCGCGCGCGTCTCTGTCTGCGCAGCCTGCGCTGTCGTGTTGGTCGTTGCACTGGGCGGCCTGGTCTTTGTGCCCGAGACGTCTGCGCTGAGCGGCGAGGGCGCCGAAGTTCTGAACAAGGAAGCCAAAAACACCGCGCCCACCGACCAGCAGGCGGCCGACGACACCGACAAGGACAACGACGGCTTCCCCGACGGATCCTATGACCTGCTGATGATTGGCGACTCCGTGTCGCTGCGCGCCGTCGATTCCTTTGACGGCGTGTTTCCGCACAGCCATATCGATGCCGAAAAGGGCCGCCAGTTTGATGCGGGCCGCGCAACATTTGAGGGCTATATCCAGCAGAACCTTGCCGGCAAAATCGTGGTCTTTGCCCTGGGCACCAACGGTTTGGTAACGGACGCCCAGGTCGACGCGATCATGGCCGACGCCGGCGAGCAGCGTACTGTCGTGTTTGTAAACACGCGTAGCCCGCAGCCGTGGGTCGGGTCCACGAACCAGGCCATCGCCAACGCTGCCACGCGCTACAAGAATGTACGCGTTATCGACTGGTACGGGTACAGTGCCAACCGCAACGACCTGTTCGATGGCGATGGCACGCACCTGTCGACAACCGGCGTGGCTGAGTATCTCAACCTGATCCACGATGCGGTCAAGAAAGACCTGCCCGTGCACCCCGAGGACCACGTCAACGATCCGCAGCCGGCAGCCGTCAAGTCCGCCGCCGACGCACTCGTCAATGCCCTCGCCTACAAGCCACACAAGCTGGGCACCGACAAGTAGCCTGTAGTGCATACTTCCCACATCCGGAGGGGTGCCTGCCACGGCAGACGCCCCTCCGGCAGTTAGGGACGTTTCTTATGTGCCGGCACCCAGAGGCACTCCTGGCACCAGCCAATGAAGACCTCTTCGGATGAATTCCAAGCCGCTCCGCCGCTCCAGGCATCGTTTCCGCGCCTCGCGCCTGCCCCAAACAATCAAAACAAGCCCTTTTCGCCGCAACCTCAAAGGTCTGTGGGCAAAAAAGGGCAAATATGAGTACTGTTACAATTTTAGTAGCAGGCAAAACCACCCAAAATGACGTCCGTGCGGCCCCTAATGCAGCCAACCTGACTGGTTTAAGGCATATTGGGGCCAATTTTAATGAACATACTATAGGTTATGTTCATTATCTTCTTGGATGTAAATGCTATTCACTTAGCAACAGTACTCATATTTGGCATTTTTTGCCCACTGCCATATAACTAACACCCTATAACAGGCAAAAAATCAGGCCGCAGTCCATGGCCGCGGCCTGTTCGGAAGCAAAAGTGGGCGTTAAGCGCTGTAGCCCATCGCTTGCAGCACAAACATGACGACCGTCAGCACCGTAATCACGCCGATAGTCGCCCAAGTGAGCACGTTCCACACGCGGCCGTTGCGGTTGGCGCCCATAATGTGGCGATCCGCCGCGATAACCACCTGGAATACCAAGACTACAGGCAGCAGCACGCCATTGATGACCTGCGAGGTCATCATTATTTGGAACAAATCGACGCCAGGCATGAGCACCAACACGGCAGAAATACCGATGATGGCCGTAATGATGCCGCGGTAAACCGGGGCCTCGTCCCAGCTGCGATCGGCGCCGCGCTCCCAACCAAAAGCCTCGCAGATGGCACTCGACGTAACGCCCGGCAGCACGCAGGCAGCCAAAAAGCTCGCTGCGACCAGGCCCGAGGCAAACAACACCGTGGACCACTGGCCCGCGATGGGCTCCAGCGCGCGGGCAGCATCGGCGGCATCGCTAATCTGAATACCTGCCGGGAACAGCACCGTACCGGTCGTGATGATAATGAAGCCCGCAATGATATCAGCAGCGATCGAGCCGCTCACGGTATCAATACGCTGCAGCACGATATCGTCCTCGCCCGCATTCTTATCGACCACGTTGTTCTGAGCCAGGAAGATCATCCACGGTGCGATGGTGGTACCGATCGTTGCGACCACGAGCGACACGTAGCTGGGGTCGTTCTGAATATTGGGGACGACCAAGTCGATCGCGACCTCGCCCCAGTTGGGACCGGCCATAAACGCGGCGACGATGTAGGTCACGAACACGCAGCTTACCAGCAGCAGAATCTTCTCGATGCGCTGGAAACTGCCCGACATGGTAAGCATCCACACCAGCAGCGCCACGAGCGGCACCGAAATGCTCGCCGGAACGCCAAACAGGGCAAGGCCGCTCGCGATACCCGCGAACTCCGAAATGGTCACCGCCGTGTTGGCGATCAGCAGCGCCGTCATGGCCAGCACGCTCCTGCGCACGCCAAAGCGCTCGCGAATGAGCGATGCCAGGCCCTTGCCCGTGACGCAGCCGCAGCGCGCCGCGGTCTCCTGCGTCACGATAAGCAGCACGGTCATGACGGGAAGCATCCAGAGCATCTTATAGCCATAGCTGGCGCCCGCGCTGGAATACGTGGCGATACCGCCGGCGTCGTTACCCGAAAGCGCCGCCAGCAGACCGGGGCCCATAGCGCCAAAGATGGCCGCGATGGTCAGCTTTTGCTTGGCGCTCGCCTTTTGTTTCGTGTTTTCCACGCGACCACCTAACCCATGACTAACATGGTGAGCAGCACCGCGGCGATGCAGTACGCCACACACGAGATCATGACGGCGATGACGTTCATGGCGGTACCCGACGTGTTAAGGTCGTGCTCATCGCGCCAGAACAGCACCATCAGATAAATCACGGCGCTCATGTTGCCCACCAGGCAGATGATGGCAGCAATGTTAAAGCAGCCGGTAAAGAGCTGCTCCTCAAGCATAGGGGCATCGGGGAACGCGGCGGTGCGCACCAGCTGCGCGCACAGGTAAGTAACAAGCGAAAGGATCAGGCCCATACCCGTGCTCTGGAAGAAGAACCCCAGATACGGCTTGGGCTCATCGTCATGGCCGTCGTACTCCAGGAAGTAGTTCTTGACGAACGACACCATGCGCGAGGCAGCCAGCAGCACGAGCGGCATGGCGCACATGGGGAACACCACCAGATGCGCGGAGCCCAGCGCCGTCCCCAGCACCGTCGCCATAATGCACGAGGCGATGCCCCACACGACGACCCAGTACTGACGATGCACGAACCAGCTGAGCACGTTCGTCGAGTCGTCCGACGCGCTATCGCCCGAGCCGACACCGGCGATCTGCAGGTCCTCCTGATGTTCCTCGGCGATAACGTCCATGGCATCGTCGAAGGTCACGATACCCAGAATATGACGGTTCTCGTCGCAGACAGGGATGGCAACCAGGTCGTACTTGGTCATCTCGTCCGTCACGTCTTCCTGGTCGTCGTCGGGCGACACATAAACCAGGTCGCGATAGGCCAGCTGGCCCAGCGTGGCGTCGCGGTCGGCCACGATGAGCGTGCGCAGCGAAAGCACGCCCGTCAGCATGCCGCTCGGATCCTCGGTATAGACGTAGTAGACGCTCTCAAAGTCCTCGTCGAGTTTGCGAATCGCCTCGATGGCGTCACCGACCGTCGCCGTGGCGGGCAGCGAGACAAACTCCGAGGTCATGATGCGGCCGGCGGTGTTGTCCTCGTAGCCCAACAGATTACGAATCGCCTTCTCCTCCTTGACGCCCATCAGGCGCAGGAGCTTCTCGGCCTTCTCATAATCGAGCTCGTCGATCAGGTCGGCAGCGTCGTCCGGGTCCATCATGGCCAGCATCGACGATGCGTCCGTGTCGGACAGGCCCTCAAGCATCTCGGTCATGAGCTCGTCGTCATCGAACTCCGAGATGGCCTCGGCGGCCTGTGCCGTATCGAGCTGCGCGAACACCTGCGCGCGCAGGCGCGGGTCGAGCTGCTCGATGATGTCAGCGATGTCGGCAGGATGCAGCTCGCCAAGCGTCTTGTGCGACACCGAAAGCTGGATGTTCTTAGTCGAGCGATCGAGCAAGTCCATGTAGGACCAAGCGATGATGTCCTCACTGAGCGGCTTGCCCAGGTGCTTCATAAAGCCTTCGACGATATGCTCGAGCGCGGGGCTGATGGCACGCAGCAGACCGCGGGCGCCGACCTCGGCACCCAGCAGACGCAGCTGATTTTCGCCCGACATGGAGAACTTGATGTCGTTGACGCGCACGACCTTCATGCCTTGCGTATCGACGATCTGCTTGTTGAGCACGTCGCGCGCCAGCAACAGCTCGGTCGGCTGCAGGTACGAAAAACGGATTTCGGTGGCCGACGTCTTAAGGTGTACACCCGTCTCGTCGATACGGTCGACCCATTTGCGCCAGCTGATCATAAACGGCGTCTTGCCGGGGCCGCGGAACGCGAGCGACGTCACGTGTGGAAAAACTTCGCCGGTAGCAATGCCAAAATCGTTCACAACGCCGAGCTTTTCGCCGTCGACGTCCAAGACCGGCAATTTGAGCATCTCACTCAGATAATTCAATGGTGCTCCCCATCATTATTCCTGCGGACCGCGTGACCATGCCGGCACGCAATCCGTGGACTTTTAGATATGTATACGCATGCGCGGGCGGCACGCCGCTCGGCGCTCACACCCCGTGCACGCGCAGAAAGCACCTGCATGGGGTCATCGACTGTATGGTCGAGGTTTGGATTTCACCTGTAACCTTTCTCTTGACCCTCATTAACCGCAGTAACTATAGCATCAGCATCGCGCTGCGGCACCGAATTTATGCGCTGCACATTGCAGGCATACCAAACGCTGACGTATCCGTGACATAGTCATTGGGGACGTTCTTAAACGACTAGTCGTCGGGGACACTCTTTGCGAGCGACAGAAAAGGACTGTCCCAAACTGCCGGCAAAAAAGGAACGTCCCCAAGTGCCGGCCTTTGAGGACAGCCCCCAATGACTACTCTGTGGTGTCGTCGTCCTCGGGGAGTTGAGGGAACACGGCGTTTTTGGGCATGGAAACCTTGGTGAGCGAGGTGAGCTTTTTGCTCAACGCCGTGTCCGTCTTGACCAGATCGCTCAGCGTCACGATTTTGTAGCCGTCGGCGACAAGGCCGTCGATGATCTGCGGCAGCGCCTCGAGCGTCTGCTCGGCGCATTCGTCTCTATCGGTGAGCAGCACGATATTGCCTGGCGTCACCGAATCCAGCACCGTCGTAACCTGCTCGTCGGCACCGTTGAGCAGCCAGTCGCCCGAATCGATATTCCACGAGACCACCGCGGACACCAAATCCATCGAATCGATCCAGTTTTGCTCGTCAAACGCGGCGTAGGGGGCACGCAGCAACATCGTCTCGACGCCGGTCGCCGACTTAATCGCCTCGGTGCCCTTCGTGATCTGCTTGCGCACCGTCTCGCGATCCTCGCCCTTGAGCGAATCATCGCTGTAGCTGTTGGAGCCGATCTCGCACCCGGAATCGACAATCGCTTTGGCCGTGGCAGGCGAGGCCTCGGCCGCATCGCCCGAAAGGAAGAACGTCGCCGTGACGCCCTTTTCCTTGAGCACCTGCAAGATCTGCTTGGTCGCGCCGCTCGGACCCTCGTCAAATGTCAGGGCCACGTACTTTTCGTTGCCCTTGGGCGCTACGCTTGCGCACTCGACTACGCAGTCGGTGGCGGGCACGGCCTCGCCGCGGTCCTGCGTCTTGCCCGACTGCTCGCCGACCCATACCTCGGAGCGGCCCTGAACGCCCCAGGTTTTGACATACTCAATGGCACCCGTGCCCTCGACCTTGAGCTTTGGCTCGATAGTCGTGGCCTGGACCTCGTGCTTTTCATACGCGTTGCGGCCGTCCTTGACCGTCACCTTCTCGCCGCCCTCAAGTTCACGGCTATCCCATTTGCCCTGCTTCACGCGCTTGCCGTCGACCTTCACCGACAGCTTTTCGCCGCCATGGCGCTTGAGCACGCTGTCGTCGACGGCCAGCAAATCGCCGGCGTCGTACGTTTCGGTCAGGCTTTGGTCGTCGATAAGATTCTGCAACGTAGAGCCCACGCGCACCGCGGTCTTTTGCCCGTTGAGCTCCACGTCCACGCTGCGGTTGACGTAGCCCACGACGGCAGCGATAAACAAAACGAGTGCGCAACCCACGGCGATGAGCGCATAGGGCAGACGGGACGGTCGGCGCGGCGAGCGCCCGTTGCCGATGCGCGCGCTGCGGTCGCTAAACCCGCGGCTATGGTTGAGGTACATCGCGCCGGGCTTACGGCGACGTCGACGCTGACCGCTGGGCAGCTGCCCCAGGTCGCGGCGCGCCGTCGGACGCGCACCCGAGCGCCCGTTTAAGTTAGATCCGTTTTGGCGCATGTGCCCTCCCCCATAAACACAGCGAGCCGGAGCAACATGTCTCCGGCTCGCCTCCCATCATATGGTACGTCGCTATTTGCTAGCTTTTGACGAGCCCCCGCTCGCCTTTTGATATTCGTCCTTAAAGGCCTTGAACATACCGCGCGTCTTGCCGAGCTGCTTGCCCAGTGCGCGGCTGCCTTTGTCCACGGCGACCGATCCCTTGTCATCGAGCACCTTGGCGCCCTTCTTGACCTTATCGCCCACCACGACACTGGCCTCGGCAGCCTTGGCGGCCGCGCCGCCCGAATACCCGAGCGCCTTGACCTCGTCCGAGACAATCATCGCGCCGTTCTCGTAGCCGCGCAGCATCGTCGGCGGCACCTGCGTGTCGCCCACCAGCACGCTCGAAGCGGCACCGGCGGTCACGTAGAACGTCTGCACAATACCCGAGCGCGGCTTGAACTCAACGTCCGAGCAGTAGCCCACGACATCGCCCGATTCCGTGCGCACGTCCATGCCGACCCAGATGATGCAATCGTCCAGGTTGATATCGAGGCGCTTGGCCGCGGCGGCATCGTAGGTGCCCTTGACGTCGTCGACCGCGACAGCGCCCTCATAGACGCCGATGGCATCGAGCGCCACAAAGCGGTCGGGGCGCTCGATCATGCCCGCGATATCGGACTGGCGGACCATAAAGCCCACCACGCGCGTGCCGCCCGGGGTAAAGACGGGAAAGTGAATCTTGCCGAGCTTTTTAGGGCTGCGCGGCGTGCCGTCCTTTTTCGTGCGCTTGTCTTCGGCAGGCTTACGATAAACCTTGACGCCGACAAAATCCCCTGCGCGCATTATGCCTCGGTCGAGGGCTCCGTGGCCTCGGTGTCGGCCTCGGCGACGTTCTCGACCACGACGTCGGCAGCGGGCGTCACGTTGCCGCCCGAGATAGCGTCGTTGAGCTGCTCGCGAAGCTGGTCCATGCGCTCGCGGGCCAGGTCGACCTTGGCGCGCAGGTCATCGGTCTTGGCGTCAACCATCGGACCAAAGTCGTTGACCGCGGCACGTGCCTCCTCGGCACTATGCTCGTAGGTGTCACGCATGTTGTCCCAGGCATCGTTGGCGATATCGGCGGCCATGGCACGGGTCTCGGCACCCGAGCGCGGGGCCAGAGCAACGCCGATGATAGCGCCGGCGGCAGCACCAAAGAGCGCACCGGAGACAAAGCTGAAAGTCTTTCCCATGATCATTCCTCTCCTGCGGGCACCTCGATGCCCACCGTTTGAATGCTGTCCATTATACCCGCAGCGCAACACTTGCCGTCGCGCTCATCTGCGTACGGTAAAAGCGCAGGTACATGATGGTGATAAGCGAGTGAGCCTACTCCTGCGGCATAGCCGGCATGGCCACCGTGGCGGCCGGATCCTCGCCGGCGCCATCGACGAGCGGCAGGTTGCCCTCGTGCGCCGAGCCGGACGGAGCCGTTGCCGCACCGCCAAAGACGGCCGCGGAGGCCTCGTGGTTCTCGACGGTCGCACCCTCGGTATCGATTGGCATCTGCGGCTCGTCGTCAAAGCTCGGGACGCCCTGGGGCTCCGCAGTCTCGGGCTCAGCAGACGCCTCGGCAACGGGCTCAGTGCCGGCGTCGGCGGGAGCATCGCCCTCGGGCGCATCCTCGGCCACGTCCTCGCCGTTCGCAGCGGCAACGGCCTCGTGCGGGTCCTTGCCCTCGGCCTCGGCACGCATGCCCAGCACCAGGTTGCGCAGGCCCGCGACCGTGCCTTCCACATCGGGGGCCGGCTGATCGGCGTGCAGGTACGCCCAGTCCATCATAAAGGTCGCCGACGACAGCGCACCAATGGCCAACGCGTCATCGGGACACGAAAGCTCAACCTCAAAAACGCGCTCGTCATGCTCGCTCACGCGTGTGCGACCGCACGAGATGCTGCCGGCAAGACCGGTCTCGTTCATAAGCTCGACCGTCACGTGCTCTAGCAGGTGGCAAAGCTCGGTCTGGCCCATGCAGTCCTGGAACTCGCGGCCGGAATCGCCCAGGCACAGATGCTTGGCAATCGCGGGCACCAGGTAGTACACGCGCGCCGTGGCCTCGATATCCTCCGAGGTCATGAGCGGCATGCCGGGGTTCACCAGCACGTGCGCGCAAATCTTGTCCTCGCTGACGGTGACCTTAAGGATGTTGAACAGGCCTGCCATAACTCTCCCCTACTCGTCCTTGCCCTACTCGTCGCCGTCGTGCGGGTCCGCAGAGCCCGCACCCGACGCCGCCGGCTTCTCTGCCGAGGACTCGGAATCCTTCTTATCGGTTTCGGCCGGAGCGATCACGCGAATGAGCGAGATGCGCTGGCCACGCATCGACTGTACCTTGAACTTGTACCCCGCGACCTCAAACACCTCTCCGATGTCGGGCACCGAGTCGCAAAGCTCCAAAATCCAGCCGGCGATGGTCTCATAATCATCGCTTTCCTCGAGCGGCCAACCAAGCTCAATCGCGTCATCGCACGAAAAACGCCCATCGACAAGCCACTCGCGGCGCGAAAGGCGCGTGAGGTACTTGTTGTCGGGGTCGAACTCGTCCTCGATCTCGCCGACGATCTCCTCGACGATATCTTCGATGGTGATGATGCCGGCCGTGCCGCCGTACTCGTCCACGACGACCACGATCTGGTCGTGCGAGGTCTGCATCTCGGACAGCAGCGGCAGGATGTCCTTGGTATCGGGCACAAAGGTGGCATCGCGCAAATAGCTGGCGATGGGCTGGTCACCCTTGCCGTCGAGCGCGGGCTGAATCAGGTCCTTAATGTGCGCGATGCCCGCGACGTTGTCGGGATCCTCATGATAGACGGGGATGCGACTAAAGCCGGTCTGGCGCATGGTGGACAACACGTCGGCGACCGTCTCGTCGTCCTCGCACATGGTGGTGTCCACGCGCGGCACCATGACCTCGCGGGCAACGGTGTCGCCCAGGTCGAAGATCTCGTGGATCATGCGCTTTTCCTCGTCGAGCAGGTCGTCTTGCTCCGAGACCATGTACTTGATCTCTTCCTCCGAGACGTTCTGGCGGTCGTCGGCGCTCTTGATGCGCAGGATGCGAGCCAGGCCGTCGGAGCAGGCACCGGTCAGCCACACGAGCGGATGGGCGATCTTTTGGAACACGGAAAGCGGGCCCACGACCTGCTTGGACACGCCTTCGGCATTGGCCAGGCCGATACGCTTGGGGACGAGCTCGCCAATCACGATGGACACGAAGGCGACCGCGACGGTGATGATGACCGGCGCCAGGCCGCGCGCGATGGCGGAGAGCGGCGCGATGCCAAAGCTCGTGAGCCACGCGGCAAGCGGGTCGGACAGGCTCGTCGAGGCGACGGCGGACGAGGCAAAGCCCACGAGCGTGATGGCGACCTGGATGGTGGCGAGCAGCTGGTCGGAATCGGCGGCGAGCTGGACGGCGCGCTCGGCGCGCTTATCGCCCTCCTCGGCATCGTGCTCCAACACGGCGCGCTTGGCCGTGGTGAGAGCCATCTCGGACATGGAGAAGTAGCCGTTGATAAGCGTCAGGACGAGCGTGGTGATAAGGGAGATGGTTATGTCCATCGGGAGTTTCTCGAACCTCCAAGATTCGGGACGTCAGGGTAAAACGTTGATGACGGATACGGCAATTGCACCGACGCCCAAACTAGGACGCGGGCGCGCAGGCGTGGTCGCTAGATTACGAAGAGAATCACCGCCATGAACTGGAAGATGCTGCCGGCGAGCACCCACAGGTGAAACACGCTGTGCAGATAGCGCACGTTTTTGGCGATATAGAACGGCACGCCCACGGTGTAGCACACGCCGCCGACGGCGAGCAGGGCAAGCGCCACGGGGTTGAGCAGCGACACGAGCTCGGGCAGCTTAAAGACGACGAGCCAGCCCATCAGCAGATAGACCAGGCCACTTACCCAGTGCGGTTGACGCTCGCGCATAAAGCACTCGAGGGCGATGCCGATAATGGCGATGGCCCATACGGCAAAGAACAGCACAGCGCCGCCGTCGTTTGCGAGCGTGATGAGGCAAAACGGCGTATAGCTGCCGGCTATGAGCAGGTAGATGCAGCTGTGGTCGATGATGCGAAACACGCGCTTGGCGCGCGCGGGCTGAATCGCGTGGTAGAGCGTGGAGGCTAGGTATTCGAGGATAATGCTGACGCCATAGACAATTGCCGCGGCCATGTGGGCCGGGCCTCCGCCGCGCAGGGCGGCGAATACGATCAGGAGCACCAGACCCGCAATGCCCAGCAGGCAGCCGACACCATGGGTGACGGAGTTCATGATCTCCTCGCCCACCGTGTAGTGCGGAATGGCCGCGGTCTTGGGCCGCGGCTTGGAACTGTCGCTCGAATCGGACATGCCGGTTACATCCTCCAACATAAAAGAGTTCTCAACACTATATCAAAGCGTCTGGGTGCGTGCGAAATTTGCACCATACGTGACCCTTTGTTTACCCATTCTTTGCCTGTTGACGCATCAACGGTGAACGTCCATAATGCGCTTGCATTAAATGTTGATGTATTAACATCTTATAGGAAAGCTTCTTATGTCTCAAAACGCACGTTCCCATCGAAAGCTCAAGATAGCCGGCTTTGTTGCGCTGGTGCTCGTTGTCACGTTGCTTGGATTTGCCGGCAACTTTTTGTTTGACTTTGCCCTGAACCCCCAGGCGCCGTACACCATGAAGATGATGCAGGACGGCAAGGACGCCAAAAAGGACGAGCAGATGGATGCCGAGGATACCGAGGCGCGGGCGTGGTTCAAAGAGCATCGCGAGAGCAGCAGCCTCACCGCAGATGACGGGACCGAGCTTGCCGCTTGGTATTTTGCCGGCCCGGAGAGCACGCACGATTACGCTATCTGCCTGCACGGATACACCGACGAGCCCATCGGTATGGCCCGATACGTCAAGCGCTTCCACGCCCGCGGCATGAACGTACTCGCACCCGCCGCCCGCGCCCACGAGCGCTCCGGCGGCGACTATATCGGCATGGGCTGGCCCGAGCGACTCGACGTCGTCGCATGGATCGGGCGAATCGTTCAGGCCGACCCCGAGGCGCGCATCCTGGTCTTTGGCGAATCGATGGGCGCGGCGACGGCCATGAACGTCGCGGGGGAATCTTTGCCTGCAAACGTAAAATGCATTATCGAGGACTGTGGTTATACGAGTGTTTGGGACGAGTTTTCCCTGCAGCTCAAGAACGTGTTCGGCCTGCCCAGCTTTCCCTTGCTCGATGTGGCGAACCTGGTGTGCAACGTTCGCGCAGGCTATGACTTCCATAAGGCAAGCAGCGTGGAGCAGCTTAAACACGCGACGGTCCCCATGCTCTTTATCCATGGCGACCAAGACACCTTTGTGCCGTACAGCATGCTCGACCAAAACTACGACGCGTGCGCCAGCAAGGTCAAGCAAAAGCTCACCATCCATGGCGCCACCCACGCCAAGAGTGCGCAAGTTGACCCCGAGCTCTACTGGAACACGGTCGACGACTTCCTCGATAGGAATTTTTAGGGGAAAAGCAACGCCTGGAGCTTTATCTGACCCCCTATTTTCGGAAGTATGCGGCAAAATCTGGAACTGCCGACGAGACCGCAGTTTTACCAACAATTTATAAGGGGTTTTGTTGCAAAAAAATGTCGTGTGCT
>CABUDB010000006.1 GCA_902490245.1 uncultured Collinsella sp. | reverse complement strand
TTCATAACGACTTGCCATGTGTGTTTCTTCTCCTTTGTTGTATTTCCCCCAACATTCGCAGGTCTCCCCCACCGCCTTCACCACCGGCCACTCGGCAAGCAGCTCGTTGACGGAAGGAATGGCGCGCAGGCGGGCGCGCACCTCATCGGACATGTTCTGGCTATCGCTCATGTGCGGCCTTTCAAAAGAAACGTGGATCAGTCGAATACATCAGCTGAGTCAATTACTCGTCATTATCCCCGCGCGCGACAATCTTTTCCACGCGAACGGCGTTTTCCTGGGTGAGCGCGGCGCCCGTCAACGGGTCCCAACGTAACGGCGTATGGTCGAGCGGGCCAACGCCGAGCGCTTGGGCGCCATCCGCGCCGGTGCCAAACGAACGCCCACCGGGAGCAGCCGACGTAAAGATGCACGCCGGATGCAGATAGGGCGTCGTCTCCACGCGCACGCGGTCGCGGCCCATATCGCTCACAAGCTCGACGACCTCGCCGTCGGCGATGCCCATGTGCGCAGCAGCATCGGCATTCATCTGCACGGCATCCAGGTCCGACCCAGCCTCGGCGGCACCTTGGGCTGCAAGCCTTCGCGAGGTGTGCGACTCAAAGGGACGGTTGCCGCTAATGAGGCGAAACATCCCCGGGCCAGGCTCCACCATGGGCGCGATCCAGTTGGGCACGCGACCCAGACCGGCGCGCTCCCATACGTCGCTTGCCAGCGCGATCCTGCCGCCGTTCAAGGGGATCACCGGCTCGCCCGTACGCGACGGCAGCGCAACACCCGTGTCGGCCCAGCCGCGCTCCTTGAGCGCAGCGAGGTCAATTCCAAACGGCGCCACCTGGGCAGCCGCCAGGTCGTCGGACGTAAACCGAAAGTACTCGCCCGCGCCACACGCCTGCGCCAACCCGGCAAAAATCTCCCGACCGGGACGCGTGTCGTCATGCAGCACGGGCAGCACGGCATTGCGGTAGAGCAGGCGCGCATCGTTGGTGCCTATCACCGTTCCCACGCCGCGGTCGGCCTCAAGATACGTCACGTCGGGCAGCACAAAGTCAGAAGCACGCGCCGTCTCGGACCAGCGAATATCAATCGTCACGAGCAAGTCGAGCTGCTGCAAAATACTCAACCAAGCCTGCGCATTGCCATAGCCCGCACCGGGGTTACTGGCATAGACGATGAGTCCACGCAAATCGCCGGCAAGAATCGACTGACCGATGGTCGTGCACAGGCCGCGCACCGGATCGACCAGTGGATAGCGCTCGGACCCCAGCTTGGGCTCACGCGGCGTTAACGGCGTCGCAAAACGCGCGGGGTCCAAGTCGCCCAGCGCAAGCGGTGTGGGCGGATTGAGCGCGCCGCCTACATGTCCAATACAGCCCAGCAGCACATCGACCAAGCAGATAGCGCGCGCGGTCTGGGTGCTATTGGCATACGCGATACCGATGCCACCATGAAAGCCCGCATCCACCACAGCGGCAGGCGCGGCGGCAGCCAAATCGCGCGCCGTCGCGACAATCTCTGCGGCCGGCACGTCGCACATCGACTCGGCCCACTCGGGCGTCCAAGCACGGGCCGCCTGCGCCAGCTCGTCAAAGCCCGTGGTATAGCGGGCAACAAACTCGTGGTCGTACAAGTCCTCGGCAATGAGCACATGCGCAATGCCCAGCAGCAAGGCCAGGTCACAGCCCGGGCGTACGCGCAGCCAGCGGTCGGCAAGCGCGGCCGAGCCGCTGCGCCGGGGGTCAACCACGATGATCTTCGCCCCGCGCCAGCGCGCATCGTTGAGCACATCAACGGCCCCCATCGTCGACGAATCAACAATGGAACGCCCCAAGTACATGATGCAATCGGTATGCGCCAGGTCAGAGGCGGGGCTGTAGCCCAAGCTGTGCTCCCAACCGGTGAGACGGCTTACCTCGCAGGCGCCGTCGGCACCGTATACGTTGGGCGAGCCCAGCGCATGCATAAAACGATACGCCCAGTAGCGGTCGAACGAGGGTACGCCGAGCGTCATGCCCAGCGCACGAGGCCCGTGCTCGTCAACAATCCCCAAAAGGCGCGCCGCGATCTCCGAAAACGCCTCGTCCCAGGTAATCGCATCGAACCCCGAGCCATCACGACGGCGGCGCATGGGATGCAAAATCCGGTCGCGCTCGTCAAACGGCATGTCCAGGCGATGCCGCCCGCGGGCGCACAGGGCACGCGCCGCGCACGGATGCCCCACAACCGGCAACTCGGCCACCACGCGACCGTCCTCAACGCGTGCCGCAAAGGCGCAATCGGCATAGCATCCCCCGCATGTGGTCACCACGGCGCGACCGTTACGCTCAGCAGCAGATGCCATCTCGATTACCCCTTTTATCAGTCAAACACAACAAGCCAAAAGCCCGGCAACGAGCCCCAGACCCAAAAAGCCTCCCGCACGGCAACGCCCCGCGGGAGGCCCAACGTCAAACAGACGATACCTTACGCCTCGGACTTCTTGGCGTAGATAAACCAGTAGCCGAGCGCGACTAGAACCGCGCCGCCCACGATGTTGCCCAGCGTGGCGGCGGACAGGTTAAACGCAATGCCCGCGGCGTTGAGCGCATCGGCGCCGGCGACCTTGGCACCATAGCCGCACGCGTGCATCACGGCACCCATGGGCAAAAAGTACATGTTGGCGACGCAGTGCTCAAAACCACAGGCCACAAAGGCGGCGATGGGCAGCAGAATGCCCACAACCTTATCTACCAAGGTCTTGCCGGCGGTACCGATCCACACGGCCAGGCACACAAAAATGTTGCACAGGATGCCGCGGAAGAAGATCGTTACCCAGTCGATCGTCACCTTGCCGGCGGCGACGCTCACCATGGAATTGGCGACCGCCTCGCCGTTGAGCTTGTAAATGCCGGCCATGTACACCAAAAAGACGATGAACAGGGCACCGACAAAATTGCCGACCCACACGACGATCCAAGCCTTGAGCATCTGGACCAGGGTGATCTTTTTGCTCTTGAGCGCGCAGACCATAAGCGAGTTGCCGGTGAACAGCTCAGCACCACACACCAGCACCAGCACCAGGCCCAGGCAAAAGCACAGGCCGCCCACGACGCGCTGGGCGCCCCAGCCCAGCGTGCTATCGCTCAAGAACACGGTAAAGAACAGACCGCCGAAAGCGATGAACGCGCCGGCGAACATTGCCAACAGAAAGGCCTTTGCGACCGGCAGGTTAGCCTTGGTCACGCCGGCGGCCTCGGTCTTGGCCTCGATCGCGGCGGGCGCCAGGCAATCGGGAGCGGGATACTCCACCTTGGAATCTGCCATGTCAATCACTTCTTTCCTAATCAGCAGGGACAAGCGCTGCTATAGCTCCTGCCCCAAGCGGTCAAAGTGGGAAAAGTCGTTGGCGGCCACGGCGTCATACACGGCGTCGACGGCGTCAAAGACTTCCGGGGACATGGGGTTGTAGAACTCCGTGTCGCCCGGCTGAATCCCTATGAAGACGATATCTTCGCACGATTGCTCAATCTCTTCGATCAGAATCGACAAAGGAAGCGAATGCGTGGTGAACATCGACTTGCGGGCCACATCGCGCTTGTCGAGCAGGCGGATGGACCCGACGGGCAGCGCCATGTCGGCAGCATCGACCAAGACCAGGCGAGGCGGACGCTCGCGCTTGACCTCGATGATGTCGTCCTCGGGCGTTTGGCCTCCGTCGATGGTGTACCAGCCGGCGATGGGTGCATCCTCCATCTTTTTGGAGAGCACGGGGCCGGCGGCATCGTCGGCACGCAGCACGCTTCCCGCCGTGAGCACGATACCCTCAAACGGGGCGCCGTTCACACGTCCATCCACAACGCGACCCATTACTGCAACCTCCCCGTCAGATACACGCCCGACACATCGCGCACGCGCTCAACCAGATCGCGGAACTTCATCAGAAACGCGACCTGCTGGGCATGCAGGCCAAAGTCGTCGTCGAACACCGAGATGCCGGCCTTGGCAGAACCGCGAAAACCGCGCTCGTCGAGCAGCGCATCGCAGGCGTCGAGCAGCGACGGCACGGCCGCCTTGTCGAGCTGACACTCGCCAAAGGAGCGGATGGCCTCAAACTTGGTCTTAGCCTCCCCCTCCGGCAGCGCGTCGACAAGCGAATAGAACACATCCACCGGCACCGACAGGCGCGGCTCAAAGCAGTCGAGCACGCCGGTGTGGTGGCCCACGGCGAGCGTGTAGTACAGCACGTCGCAGGCCTCCTGGGGAACGTCTTCCTCGGTCTCCACAAACTTACGCGTGAGCTCATAGAAGACCACCTGGTCGGGCGCATGGCCCAGGCAGGGGTCGGCGACGCCCTCGGCAGCCTCGTCGCTTGCGCGCGAGGCATCGCCAAAGGAGCCGCCGAGCATGCCGGGGCCCGCAAAGTAACCGGAGCGGTCCGTGAGCTCCATCTAGCGACCTCCGGCCAGCACCAGATCCTGCAGCGCCGAGTACACCTCGACGCGGCGCGGATCGTCCTGCTTGTCGATGAGCAGCGCCATGGCACCGCGGATATCGCCCTTGGGCGCGCCCTCGAGCGTATCCATAAACTCATTGGCCAGGTCGCGGCCGTAACGGTAGCCGCTCATGGCGCGAGCCTCGCGCTCGATGGCAACGCGCAGCTTGTACGGCACGCCGGGGTGCAGGATATCGGCCTGCTCACCGGCGGCCTCCACCGTGGTCTCGGCATGGAGCTTTTGGTCCAGCAGGCCAAGTGCCATAGCAAAGCCGTAGATGGTCTGCGCGGGACTGGGCGGGCAGCCGGGGATATAGACATCGACCGGCAAGATCTTGTCCGTGCCGCCCCAGACGCAGTAGTTGTCGTAGAAGATGCCGCCGGTGCAGCCGCACGCGCCATAGGACACCACGATCTTGGGATCGGGTGCTGCCTCAAAGGCGCGCAGGGCCGGCATGCGCATGGCACGCGTCACGGCACCGGTGTACAGCAGCACATCGGCGTGGCGGGGCGACGGGACGACCTTAATACCAAAACGCTCGACGTCAAAAACGGGCGTGATGGAACCGAAGATCTCGATCTCGCAGCCGTTGCAGCCGCCGCAGTCAACACGGTAGACGTACACCGAGCGCTTGATCTTCTTAAGAAGGGTCGCCTTGGCCTTCTCGATGCTCTCGTCGAGCTCGATCTTGGTCGGGCGGTACTGGAGCCGCTCGGGCAAAAGCGTGGGTTCGGCCATGGTTACTCCTCCTTCGTTTCAAAATCCATGATGATGCCCTCGACAGGCGCCGGACCGGCGGGAATCTCGGGCGCATCGGGGTTGAGCTCGCGGTCGATATACTCCGGGTTCACGCCGTGGCCGCCCAGATATTCCATGCCGGGGCCCTGGGGCTCGCCGGACGCAAGCGTCTCGTTGGCAGCCATGCCGGCAGCGTTGCCGGTCTTTACGGCCGAGGCGGCGCGCAGGGCGTCGAGCTCGCGCTTGCACTCCTGGCACATACCGACGGTACGGGCAGCCTGGATGGCCTCCATGCCGCCGGCCTTTTGCAGCAGGCGCTTGGCGTAGTCGATCTCCTTGTGCGGGGCAAACGGCTTGCCGCAACGCGAGCAGTGCTCGAGCGTATAGACGCTCTTGCTGGTGAGGTCGTCCTTGCTCATGACGGCCAGCTCAAACTCCTCGGTGAGCTTGATGGCCTCCATGGGGCAGGCTTCCTCACAGCGGCCGCAAAAGATGCAGCGGCCGTAGTCGATCGACCAGGTAATGGTATCGGCCGCAAGGTCGGTGTCCATGCGAATGGCATCGGCCGGGCACGCCACGCCGCAGGCACCGCAGGCGATGCAGAGCTCGGCATTGTGCTCGGGCTTGCCGCGCATGTCCTTGTTGGTGGGGAACGGCGCAAACGGGTACTTGACCGTCGCGTCGCCGGCCTTGGCGTTGACCTTCCAAAGCTTCAGCATATTAGAGCGCCTCCTCATCGAGCGGAGCGGCCATGGTGCCCTCGCCCGCAAGCGGCGACTTGTCGCGCCAGACGTTCTCGAACTGCTCCTTGTCGAGCACGTGGTCGCGCTTGGCGGCGACATCGGTCACCGTTACGCGGTCGGTGCAGGAGTAGCACGGGTCGAGCGAGCCGACGATCAGCGCCGCGTCGCCCACGGTGTTGCCGCGGAACATGTAGCGCAGGACCGGCCAGTTGCTGTACGTGGCGGCCTTGGCGCGCCAGCGGTAGCACTTCTGGTTATTGCCGAGCATGGCCCAGTGCACGTCCTCGCCGCGCGGAGCCTCGGTGGCGCCGATGGCGTACTTGTGCGGGGTGTACTCCCAATCCGTGGTGAGGATGGGGCCCGACGGGCAGTTCTCGAGCATGGTCTCGATCATGTCGATCGAATCGTAGACCTCCTGGATACGCACGGCGGTACGGCCGAAGGCGTCGCAGGTGTCGGCCGTGGCGGCGTGCATCTTTTGGACGTCCGGATCGGCGTAGCCGTCGAAAGGATGGTCGAAGCGCACGTCGCGGGCATAGCCCGAACCACGCATGAGCGGGCCGACCGGCGAAAAGTCGCGGGCGATCTTACGGTCGAGAATGCCGATGCCGCTCGTGCGCTCAATAAAGTTGGGCGTGGAGAGCAAAACGTCGACGAGCTCCTGGACCTCGGAGCGCAGCTGGTGGATGGTCGTGAGCGTGGAGAGTTTCTGCTCGGCCAAAATATCGCGACGCACGCCACCGATCACATTGAGGCCGTAGGTCTTGCGGTGGCCGGAGAGTTTCTCGGCCAGGTCCATGGACTTCTCGCGAACGCGGAAGAACTGCTGGAAGCCGGAATCGAAGCCGGTGTAGTGCGATGCGAGGCCAATGTTGAGCAGGTGCGAGTGCAGGCGCTCGACCTCGAGCATGATGGCGCGGATGTACTGCGCGCGCGGCGGGACGTGAATGCCCTGGGCGCGCTCGACAGCCTCGGCGTAGGCCACCGAGTGGGCGCAGCCGCAGATACCGCAGATACGGTCGGCAAGGAACGTCACGGCATCATAGTTCAGGCGCGTCTCGGCGACCTTCTCCATACCGCGATGCACGTAGAACAGGCGGTAGTCGGCATCGACGATCGTCTCGCCCTCGACGAACAGGCGGAAGTGGCCAGGCTCGTCGGAGGTAATGTGCAACGGGCCCATGGGAACGAGCGTCGTCTCCTTGCCCTTGGTATCGGCCAAGAACTCGTAGTTTTCCATGTCGCTCGCGGGAGCGGGACGGAAGCGGTAGTCCATCGAATCCTTGCGCAACGGGTACAGCCCGCTGGGCCAATCGTCGGGAAGCACCAGGCGACGGCGGTCGGGCAGACCCTCGGGAATCAGGCCAAACATATCGCGCAGCTCGCGCTCGCCCCACACGCAGGCGGGGACGAACGGCGTCACGGACGGGAACGTCATCTTGGCGGGGTCGACCTCGGCACGCACGGTAACCCAGCCGGGGTCCTCCCCCTCCATGGAGATGACGTAGTACACGGCGTAACGGCCGCACAGGCTGCGCTCGTCGTTGCCGACAATCACAGGAATCCAGCCGTAGCGCTCGTAATACAGGTAGTGGACGGCCTCGGGCAGACGGTCCAGCTTGACGGTGATCGTCAGCTGGTCCTCGCACTGCCATTCGACCTTCTCGATAGCGCCCGGCACTGCAGCACGCAGGGCCTCGACGTGGCTTTCGCAGCGACGAGCGTAGTCCTTCTTTTCAGGTTCTGCCATGGTGCTAATTCACCTCACTTGTCTTGGTCTGGGAACTGAACACCATGCGGTAGAGAGGGGCCTCGTGGAGCTCTTCGACGCTCTGGTTCAAAACGACGGACGTTGCATCCTCGACGCCGCTCGTGATGGCGACCGGGGTGGCGATACCGAACCACATGACCACGATCGCGAGGGCGATCTCGGGGATGATCATGAGGGCGGGCACCTCGTGGCGCTTCATGCCCTCGGGCGCCTTGCCGAAGATGGACTTGAGCGCGATGCCGGTAAGGGCGAAGTACACGCCGGTGAGGCCGATGGCCACGAGCACGACCACCCAGATGGGACCGGACTGAACGCCGGCCACGAAGGTGAGGAACTCGGAGATGAACAGGGCGAACGGCGGGAAGGCGGCGAGCGCGAGCAGGGCGATGATGGTGAGCGCTGCCGTGACGGGAGCGATCTCGACGACGCCCTTGATCTTGTTCAGGTCGCGGGTGTGGTAGATGTGCTGGATGTTACCGGCCATGCAGAAGGCGAGCGCCTTCGTGAAGCCGTGGAAGATGCAGTGCAGCAGGCAGGCGGCGATACCGAGCGGGCCACCGATACCCAGGCACAGCGCGACCACGCCGACGTTGTCGACGGAGGAGTACGCGAAGCGGCGCTTGATATCGTCCTGCTTGAAGATGCACAGGGCAGCCACCAGGATGGACAGCGTGCCCAGGATGAGCAGGAGCGTTCGCGGATAGGTGTCGCCCACCGTGATGATGGACAGGGAGTAGAAGCGGATGATCACCAGCATGGCGCACTTGAGCAGCACGCCCGAGAGCAGCGCGGAGACCGGGCTCGGAGCCTGGGAGTGCGCGTCGGGCAGCCAGGTGTGCATGGGGAACAGGCCCGCCTTGGTGCCGAAGCCGATGACGATGAACGCGAACGCGAGGCGCACGAGCATCGGGTCGAACTGGTCGGCGTAGGGCATGATGGAGGTGAGGAAGGCGGCCTCATGCGCGTTGGGCATGATATCGGCGGCGTTCGCGTAGATGAGCAGCGTGCCGAACAGGCCGAAGGCCACACCGGCGGTGCAGACCATCGCGTACTTCCAAGACGCCTCGAGCGCCTGCTTGTTCTTGTAGATGCCCACGAGGAACACGGTCGACAGCGTAGTGGCCTCGACCGCCGCCCAGGTGAGGATGATGTTGTTGGACAGGCAGGCGAGCAGCATCGTGAAGACGAACAGGCTGAACAGCGCGTAGTACTGCTTGGTGCGCTCGGCCGGCATGGTCTTCTCCTCGATATCGATCTTGATATAGGAGATGGAGTACACGCCGGTGATGAACCCGATGATGCCTACCAGAAGGACGAAGATCGACGAGAGCGAATCGAGATGGAGCCACAGGCCCAAAGCGTCGATATTCTGCCCGCTCGAGAGCATGGTTCCCGCGGTGACGACCGAAAGGACAAGGGTCGCCGCGACGGAGATGGTGTTGAGCCCCGCGAAGACGTTGTAGGACGTCGTCTTGGGGAGCGCAGCCATAATCAGGGAGAACACGAGAGGACAAGCGAGCAGGGCGACCGTCAGCATTGAAACATCCATGGCCTACCCCTTCAATTCGGTCAGGTCGTGGGAGTCGAGCGACTTGGTGTCGTTCCAAATCCTCACGACGACGGCGGACATGATGATGACGGCGAAGATGGCGTCGGTGGCGATGCCGATCTCGATGATCTCGGGGGCCGTGGGCGCGAGCAGAGCGAGCGTCACGTGGCTACCGTTCTCCATAAGGCAGTACCCGAAGATCTGCTTGAGGATGTTGCGCTGGGAGATGATGCACGTGAGGCCGACGAAGAAGTGCGCGAAGCTGATGGCGAGGGCCGGAGTGGCCACCTCGGCGGTGGGCAGGCTCAGGCGCGTGACCACCGCGAAGCAGACGGCCACCTCCAGACCGGTGAAGATGATGGTCCAGGCCGGCTTGATGGAGGAGGTCAGCGTGCTATCGGCAGGCGAACCCATCTTCTTGTAGGCACGGTTGAGAATGAACGGAACGAGGATCACCTTGGTGACGAAGGCCGACGCGGCCCACATGAGAAGCTCGGTGGCACCGGTGGTGAGGCCCAGGGTGAGCAGCACGCCCACCAGGACAACCGACTGGATCGCGTACCACTTGATGGCGGACGGGATGGTCTTCGAGACGACCACCATGGTGGAGGTCACGATCAGAAGACCGCCCAGGATATTGACTAACGAATAACCCATGTCCTACCTCCTAACCCATCCAACTAGAGGACAGAGGACCGGCGACGACGACCATGATCATGAGGACGACGAACACGAACGCCATGGCGCGCGGAAGGGGCTGGCCGGCGGCCACGGTCTCGCTCGGCTCACCGGGCAGGACCTTACCCATCCAACGCAGGAACCATGCGAAGGTGGCGACGGTCTCGACGACCATGACGCACACGAGGACAAAGATGACCGTGTTGGTAGCACCAACCGCGAAGCCACCGGAAATGATCTGGAACTTGGAAAAGAACGTGCTCATGGGGGGCACGCCGGCGATAGCGGTCGCGGCGACCGCAAAGCCCACGCCCGTGACCGGGTACTTCTTCATGAGGCCCTGGATCTTGGGCAGCATACGGGTTCCCAGCGTGAAGCTGAGAGAGCCAGCGATGAGGAAGAACAGGGTCTTGGTGAACGCGTGGTTGAAGATGTGCTCGACGGCGCCGTTAAACGCCATCTGGCTTCCGAACACGGAGAGGCCCAGGCCAAAGAACACGTAGGCGAGCTGCGCGATCGTCGAGAAGGCGAGCAGGCGCTTCATATCCTTCTGGGGCAGGTACATGAGGAAGCCGAAGAGCATGGTCACGACGGCGTCGATGATGGCGACCCAACCGACGATCTCGGGGATATCGCCGGCGCTCGCAAGAGCGCGGGCGAACACGCACACGCCGACCTTAACCATGGACGCGCCATGAAGGTAGGCGGAAACGGGCGTGGGGGCCTCCATTGCGGAGGGCAGCCACATGTAGAGCGGGAACTGGGCGGACTTGGCCCAAGCAGCGAACAGGATGAGCAGCAGCACGACGGTCTTCATACCGGAATCGAGCTGGGAGATCGCGCTCAGCGCGAACGTGCCGGTTCCGGCGAACAGGAAGGCCGCGCCGATGTAGAGTCCCAGAGCGCCGATATGGGTGATGATGAGCGCCTTCATACCGGCCTTCTTGGCCGTGGGCGTCATGTAGTAGCTGATGAGGCCCCAGGAGCACACACCGGTGATCTCGAAGAAAACGAGCTGGCCGACGATGGTGGAGCTGTAGGCGAGACCGGCCATGGCGCCGATGAACGTGGAGAAGTACACGTAGAAGCGACGACGGGGCGCGTCGGGATGCTCCTTATTCTTATCGCTCATGTACGGGAACGAATAGATGACGACGAGCAGGCCGATAGCGACGAACGCGGGTGCGAGCAGCGTGCTCATCCGGTCGAATATGAAGCCCATGACCAAGGTCTGGCCCATACTCGCCCAGGTTACATCGACCGCGTTCATGCCGTTTCCGGCAAACGTCGCGGCCAAGCCAACGGAAGCGACCGTGGCGATGCCGCCGGCAAAGGCGCAGATCCATTTAGCGTAGGGACGCGGCAGCATGACGATGAGCAGGGAGCCCAGCATGGGGACGGCGATCGCCACCATGGCAAAGAGGGACAAGCTCGATTCGATTGACATAGTTTCTCCCTTCTCCCTACACGCCTACGACGACGAAGACGAACGCGAGGACCGCGATGCCGACGACGGCCCAGGTCTGGTTACCGAGCACCTTGAAGCGCGAACGGGAAACGGAGTTCTCGAGCACGCCGCAGACGACGAAATCGACCAGGCACTTGACGAGGAAGACGACGGCGCCCACGAGAGCGGTGACGCCGATGGTCGCGGGCTCTCCCCAGGGGATGAAGATGGAGGTGAACCAAGCGACGACCACGACCTGCTTCATGCCCATGGCGAGCTTCATCATGGCCAGGGACGGGCCGGAGAGCTCGGCGAGCGGGCCCTCCTGGAGCTCCTGCTCGGCTTCGGCCTGATCAAACGGCAGCTTGCCGAGCTCCATGTAACAGGCGGCCGCGAAGGCGACGCCGGCGAGGATAACGGCGACGACGCTCGAGACGTTGCCCGTAACGATGTGCTGACCCATGGTCGCAATGTCCGTGGAGCCGCACACGATGGCGACGGTGAACAGCGCGATGAGCATGGACGGCTCGATGAGCACGCTCATGAGGAGCTCGCGGATACCGCCGAAGCCCGCGTAGGCGTTGGAGGAATCCACGCCGGACAGCGCGAAGAAGAAGCGGGACAGCGCGAGCGCGTACATGATGGTGATGGCGTCACCAAAGACGGGCATGGGGCTCTGGAGCGTGAACATGGGCAGGCCCATGGCGAGCATAAACGACACCGCGAGGAACAGCGGCGGCATGATGCGCAGCACGAAGCTCGAGTCGGAACTCACGGACTCGGGACGCGCCATGAGCTTCGCGAGGTCCCGGTAATCCTGAAGGATGGACGGACCGCGGCGATTGTGCATCTTCGCGCGAATCACACGGGCGAGGCCGGAGAAGAAGGGCGCGACCAGCATGACCACGAGGCCCTGCGCCATCGCAAGAACGATGTTCATAATATCCTCTCCCCTCTCTAGACCATGACCACGGCGAGCACGAGGAAGACCACGAGCGCCGCGACGATGTAGCAGATGTATACGGAGTAGTTGCCGCCCTCGATCTTGGAGGCGAGGCCGGCCAGCTTGTCGGCACCCTCGCTCGGTGCATCGACCAGGAAACGGTCGGGCAGGGGCTCGACGCCCTGGGCGACACCGGTGAGCTTCTGGAACACGTGCGCGATGGACCAGCAGATCTTGGTGCATACCTCGCGCAGGGTGTAGAGCGGGCCCATGAAGAGTTCGACGTCGGACGCGAAGCTCGTGGCGACGACGGGCATGTGCTCGTTGGGCTCGTAGCCGCACGCCCAAGGGTCGGTCTTCTTAGCGGGGGCCTTGGCGCCGAGGCAGGACCTCAACGCGAACGCGAGGCCGGTGAGGACCACGAGCGCGATGGCGATCGCGGGGGTGGAGGTGGCGGCACCGGAAATCTCGTTCACGAGAGACACGCCCGAGGTGGCTGTGACGGCGGAGCCGGCAAGCACGCTCTGGGCGACGTCGCCCAGAACCGGGGCGATGACCGGGGAGCCGATTCCCAGTACCACGCAGATGGCCGCGAGGAGCATCTGCGAGAACAACATCGGAGCCGGGGACTCCTTGGCGTTCGCGGCCTCCTGGGAACGAGGGCTGCTCGCGAACGAGACGCCGTAGGCCTTCACGAAGCACGTGACGGCCAGGGCACCGGTGATGGCGAGGGCGGCCGCGGAGGCGACGGCGAACACCATGACGACCGGGTCGGAGAGCGTCGAGATGTTGAACAGGGACTGGTAGGTGAACCACTCGGAAACGAAGCCGTTGAGCGGCGGGATGGCCGAGATGGCAAGGGCACCGATGAGGAAGCAGACGGCCGTGACCGGCATGCGGCGGAACAGACCGCCCATCTTCTCCATGTTGCGCGTACCCGTGGCATAGAGCAGGGAGCCCGCGCCGAGGAACAGCTCGCCCTTGAACATGGCGTGGTTGAGCGTGTGGTAGAGGGCGGCCATGAGCGCGATCGTCGCGATGACGTCGTTGCCCAGGGCGTGCGCCGTCATGGACGCGCCGACACCGAGCAAGATGATGCCGATGTTCTCGACGGAGTGATAGGCAAGCAGGCGCTTGATGTCGTGCTCGTGGAGGGCGTAGACGACACCCAGGACCGACGAGATGGATCCGAAGACCAGGACCATGAGGCCCCACCAGAGCTGGACGCCCGAACCCGCGAGCAGGTCGAGACCGACCTTGAGGATTCCCAGGATGCCGATCTTGATCATGCCGCCGGACATGAGGGCGGACACGTTGGACGGCGCCTCGGGGTGCGCCTGGGGCAGCCAGGAGTGCAGCGGAATGATACCGGCCTTCGCGCCAAATCCGAAGAACGCGAGGACGAAGCACGCGGAGGAGACGGCGGGTCCAAAGTCATGCGTACGGAAATCACTGAAGCTGAAGGAACCGCCCACGCCGTTGGTCATGAGCAGGAAGCTCGCCATGATGAGAACGAAGCCCACGTGCGCGATGACGAAGTAGAGACAACCGCCCCTAATGGAGTTCTTGTTCTCCTCGATAACGACAAGGAAGTAGCTCGTAAGGGACATGAGCTCAAAGGCGACCAGGAACCAGAACACGTTGTCGGCGGTGATGACGAGCATCATCGAGGCGACGAAGGTGTTCATAAAGAAGCCGGCGCGCCCGACCTTGCCCGGGTACTCGTCGAAGTAGGACAGACCGTAGATGAAGCCCGCAAAGGCGAGAATCGAGATGAGGACCACGATCAGGCCCGCAAGGCCGTTGAGCAAGAGCTCGAGACGGGCGAACGGGAAGAAGAAGACCGTGTTGAGGGACGAAACGTCGCCAAGCACGGCCTCGAGGCCCGCGATGAACGACAGCACGGCCGCGACGGCGCCGATCAGGCAGCCGGCGGTCTTGGCGGCGTTGTCGGCCTTAATCAGCAGAACCGAGGCGAGCGCACCGATGCACGAGACGGCAAGCGATGCGATAAACAGCGTCATGCTATCCATTGTTTACGCTCCCTTCTGCTTTCTCGGACAGGCCCTGGGCCACAGCGGTAACGTCGACGGCCGGACCGTTTTCGATCGAGCGCAGGCGCTTGGCCTCGTCGAGCTCGCGATCGGCCGCGCCGCCCATGACGGTCAGCGCCTTGGTGGGGCACGCCGCCACACAATGCGGGCCGTCCGGATCGAAGACGCACAGGTCGCACTTGACAGCGCAGGTGTACTGGCCGGGAGCCCACGTAAGCAGGCTGCTCAGGGACTTAGGATACGAAGGCGTCGGGTCGCACATGCCTGCGACACCGGCGATAGACGTGCCATCGGGATGGATGGCTCCGAAGGGGCACGCGATGGCGCAAAGCCTGCACCCGATGCACTCCTGCTCCTTAACGTGGATGCGATCGCCATCGTGCTCGATGGCATTCACCGGGCAAACCTCGGCGCAGGGGGCACCCTCGCAATGGTGGCAGGCAAGGGCGGCCGAAATACCGCCGGTCTTCACGAGCGCCAGACGCGGCGTATCCTGAAGACCCTGCATCCGGTGGGCGTCGGCACAGGCGGACTGGCATGTTCCGCAGCCGATGCACCTCTCCGGGTTGATGTCGATGAAGCGGTTCATCCCCACTTCCTTTCAAAATAACGGGCCGGGCTCCCGAACGTACGGGACGCCCGGCCCAAAAAGCCAACGAAAACGGGACTACACGATTTGGTTCACGTGCGTCTCGTCGTCGAACTTGGCGGCGCCGGGCTCAACGTCCTGGGGAGCGGCGGCGTCCACCAGAGCCTGCTTGAGCTCGGTGTACTGACGCTCGACCTCGCCCTCGGCCCAGACCTGGTCGGCAATGGCGTCGACCTGGCAGGCGGAGAACTTGTCCTCGGGCGTGTGCGAGACCGGGTCGACCTTGTGCATGGTCAGCTCGTTGCACTTGCCGATCCACCACTGGTAGGTCATATAGACCGTGCCCTTGTTGATGCGATCGCTCACGTCGGCGCGGCTGTATACCTGGCCGCGGCGGCTGTGAATCGAGACGATGTCGCCGTTCTTGATGCCGCGCGCCTGGGCGTCCGCGGGATTCATGCGGACAAAGCCGGGCTCGTCGGCAAGCAGCGCAAGCGTCTTGCAGTTGCCGGTCATCGAGCGGCAGCTGTAGTGGCCGACCTCGCGGACGGTGCACAGGATGAGCGGGTACTCATCGTCGGGAAGCTCGGAGGGCGCCTCCCAGTCGTGCGCCATCAGGTTGGCGCGGCCGTCCTTGGTGGTGAACTTGCCACCAGCGAACATGTCGGGCGTACCGTGGTCGTTCACATCGGTGCTCTTGACGGGCCACTGGGCGTAGCCGCCCTCGGGAGCCATCTTCTCGTAGGTCGCGCCCACAAAGTTGGGGCACAGGCTAATGCACTCGTTCCAGATCTGCTCGGTGTTGTCGTAGTGCATGGGATAGCCCATGCGCGTGGACAGGTCCGCGAAGATCTCCCAGTCGTGGCGGCACTCGCCCTTGGGCGGAACGGCCGCGTCAAAGTGCTGGAAGCTACGGTCGGATGCAGTAAAGACACCCTCGTGCTCGCCCCAAGAGGTAGCGGGCAGGATGACGTCGGCGAGCATGGTCGTCTGTGTCATAAAGATGTCCTGACAAATGAACAGATCCAGTTCGGAGAGCGTCTTGCGCATACCGGCCGAATCGGGCTCGGTCTGCACCGGGTCCTCGCCGTAGTTGTAGAAGCAGTGCACCTTGCCCTCGTCGACCAGGTGGCCCAGGTCGGTGAGCTTGTAGCCCTCCTCGAGCGGGAGCTTTTCCTCGGGCACGCCCCAAGCCTTGGCAAACTTGGCACGCACTGCCGGGTCGGTGACCTTCTGGTAGCCAGGGTACAGGTTGGGCAGCATGCCCATATCGCAGGAGCCCTGGACGTTGTTCTGGCCACGCACGGGCGCGAGGCCGGAATTGGGTTTGCCGATCTGGCCGGCAACGCAGGCGATGGAGGCGATGGTGTGCACCGTCTTCAGGTTCTGCTTCTGCTGGCATACGCCCATACCCCAGCCAATGATGGCAGAGGGCTTCGCCGTGGCGTACATCTCGGCAGCTTGGTGGATCAACGCGGGCTCGACACCCGTGATGTCCTGTACGGATTCGGGAGTGTAGTTCTTGATGGTCTCCCACCATTCGTCAAAGCCGTTCGTGTGCTCGGCGACGAATTCCTTGTCGTAGAGGCCATCGTTGACCAAGCAGTTGGCAAAGGCGTTGAGGAACGCAACGTTGCAACCGTTCTTGATCGGAAGGTAGAGATCGGCGATACGCGCGGTTTCGATATGGCGCGGGTCGGCGACGATGATCTTGCAACCCTTTTCTTTGGCTCGCACGATACGCCTTGCGACGATGGGGTGCGAATCGGCAGGGTTATAGCCGAAGAGGAAAATGCAGCCCGCATCCTCCATACCGGGGATGGAGCATGACATGCAACCTGAACCAACCGTGTCCATCAGACCGAGGACAGTAGGGCCGTGTCAAGTACGGGCGCAGTTGTCCACGCTGTGGGTGCCGATGCACGCACGCGTAAACTTCTGCATGACGTAGTTCGCCTCATTGCCGCCGCCTCGCGAAGAGCCGGTGGTCATGACAGCGTTAGGACCATATTCGTCAATTATGGCCTGCATCTTAGATGCGGTGAAATCCAGTGCCTCGTCCCAGCTTACGCGCTCAAGATCCGCGCCCTTGGTGCGGCGGATCATCGGGTGCAGTACGCGAGGAGTCAAGATCTTGGTGTCGTTGATGAAGTCGTAGCCGCTCATGCCCTTAAGGCACAGCTCGCCCTGATTGGTGATGCCGTTGAGCGGTTCGGTACCCACGACCTGGCCGTTTTGGACCAGGAGGTTAAACTGGCAACCGGCGCCGCAGTACGGGCAGATCACTTTATGCTTCTCCATGACACCCTCCTTCCTTTCTCTGCTACCGAATACTCGGTACTTATTTGACAATCATTGGGCCTGTCGCCCCAACACTTACGCCTCGTTTTCGATGGTGGCGCGGGCACGCTCGGCAGTCAGTTCTGCCAGACGCTCCTCGTCCACCAGGGTGAGGCCCTTGGTCGGGCACGCCTCGGCACACGCCGGACCGCCGGGACGGTCCACGCACAGGTCGCACTTGAGCACGAAGCTCTTAGTCTGCGAACCCACGCGAACGTCACCCATCAAGACGGGGACCTGCGTGGTCGCCACGCTCACGGCGCCAAAGGGGCATGCCATAACGCAGCTCTTGCAGCCGATGCAGTTGTCCTCGTTGACGCCGATACGATGGTTCTTTGGATCAAAGAACAAGGCGCCCGTAGGACAGGCCTTCGCGCACGGAGCGTCCTCGCAGTGGTGACATGCCACCGGCGCGGAGATCTCGTAGGTGCGCGTTACGCGCAAGCGAGGTGCGGCGATGTTGCCGGGAATATCGTGTGCCTCGATGCACGCCGCCATACAGGTTTGGCACCCAATGCAGCGTGATGAATCAGCCACGACTCGTTTATTGCCCATGTTGTTCACTCCCTCCTGAATCCCATGCCGGAGAGACCCTGCCGACGTTGCCCCCTTGATTCTCATCTTCATTGCAACAGCCTCAGGACTCAGCGCAACGCGTTGCGC
>CABUDB010000005.1 GCA_902490245.1 uncultured Collinsella sp. | reverse complement strand
GGTGCGGTCTTTGTGGACAATTCCTCCGCCTTCCGTCTGGACCCCAATGTGCCCCCGTCGGTGTATCCAACAGGCGGTCCTGGTTGTACACATTGAGGTAGACGAGCATGGCGTCGGCGGGCGTAATGTCCAGGTGGTCGCCGCCCGCGCGAAGGTAGGCGCGTTTAAAGAGTAGGAAGGTGTGGCGCAGGTAGTCGACCTTTTTCTGTGGCCACTTTTCGACAAGGTCCTGGCCGAGCATCTTGGCGAGCGTCTCGTAGCTTCCCTCGCGCGAGAACTCGATCTCGTATAGGGGGCAGACGCGCCAAAACGCGCAGAACTCGCCGTATAGGCGACTTTCGACGGAATCCCATGTGCCGGGGTAGAGACGGGTGACCTTGGCTGAAACCGTCGGGGCGTCCAGGAATTTGAGGACGCTGACGCGCTTGTTGCCCTCCTGGACGTAGAACCGATGCATGAACTCGGTGACGATGATGGGGTCGCGATAGCCCTCGGTCACCTGAATGTCGTAGAGGTTGGACCACTTGCGGGCGAACTCGGTGTTAAACGGCAACAAGGGCATAAAGTTGCATGAAAAAGCGGACTGACGGCCCTTGGTGACCGTGCCGACGACCATTTCGAGCGGAATATCCCGCAGGCCGACATTCTCTCGCTGACCTAAGGGGAGCTGAGCAACCAAACTGTCGAGGTCCGTGAGGTACGGGTGCTCGCTTTGGCTGATGGCGCGACGGCGTCCCTGCTCGCCGCGCTTGCGTGCTTGACGATAGGCCTCTTCCATGGTGTCTACTCCCTTAGTCGTTTAAACAACGATATGAACCATGGTACCACGATGTGAAACCACCACAAAGGTGCCTGTCCCCTTTGTGGTGGTTTAGGCGATGATGGGGGCGATGGCACGAATGCAGGCGTCGGCTGCCGTAAAAGTGGTGCTATCGTCGCTGACGATAAAGATGATTTTGCCCTTGATGCCAAAGTCGCCGATCTCGCTAAAGAGCACGTACGGCTCCTTGTCAAAGCCAGAGATGGGCGAGACGGCCGTTTTGGTTGCGCTCGTGAGCTCGTCTGCCAGCGCGTCAAGGGAAGCCCACTTAGACGTGTCCTTTACGGCAACGGGCACGGCCACGCGCCCAAAGGGCATCAGATGCACGAGCGTGTTCTTGGAGATGTTGGAGTTGGGCACAATGATGGTCTGCCCGCAGGCGTCCTCGATGGTCGTGTGACGCCAGGTGATATCTTGGACCACGCCCGACACGCCGCCGACCTCGATATTGTCGCCGGGTTTGATAATGCCCATAAAGGTCACCTGCATACCGCCGATAAGGTTCGACAGCGTGTCCTGAAAGCCGAGCGAGATGGCGATGCCGCCGACGCCAAGAGCGGCGACGAGGGCGTTTGCATTAATGCCAAAACAGTTGTCGAGGATAAAGCTGCCGCCGATCATCCAGATGACGGCGCGCGCGATGTTGATGAAGATGCTCGATGCTGGGAGCGGGTTATCGTCTCGGTTGAGTAGGTGACGCAGCGTCTTGGAAACGACTTTGGTGATGATTGCCGTGCCTATTGCCAAGATGCCGGCCCAGATGATGTTGTGGACCCACCGTTGCTCAAAGAAATGAAGAATCGGCTCAAACAATTCCATGTAGGGAAAACCTCCTAATGATCATTCAACCATGATACCCACCAAAAAGCCCGTCCGATCACATCGGACGGGCTTCTGTGCTCGATATAAGGTTTACGCGGCGGGGCTGCAAGGCCCGGCGGTGTAGCTTAGCGTCGACGCTTCCAGATAATGCCGAGAATGATGATGACGATGCCGCCGATGAGGCATGCGCCGATCACGGCTAGCGTGCGGTCTCCCGTTGCGGCGAGCTTGCCGGTCGTCTTCTTGGTGATGACCTTCGTGGCCGTCGCGTCCGTCTTAGGCGAGGGTTCAGGCGTCGGGGCCGGTGTGGGCGTGGGGTCCACGGCAGCGGAGCCAAAGCTGATGGTGCCCGCGAGCGAGGCCATCTTGCTCTCCCAGCCGTTCTGCCCAATTAGCGCCCTTAGCGCTGACTCGCAGGTACCCCACTCGGTGTGCTTGGTGGCGTTTGCGAAGGTGGGGAAGTCGGTCGTGTTGGTGATGATGTAGTTGTTGGTGGCGACGGTATAGGTCTTGGCGGGGTCGAGCGTGCTGCCATCCTTGGTGAGCGTGGCGCTCACGATGCGCTTGCCTTCGGGCTGCGTCCAATCGATTGTCACGTTGATTCCGCCGAAGGAAAGGACGCTGCCGGAGTCGTCGCGCCACTTGTACATGTCTTGCGCCTCCTGCTCGGTATGGCCGGCCGCTACGTAGGCTTGCTGAAGCTCGTAGCTGTGATTGCACTCGTCGCTGATCTGCAGCGAGTGCTCGAGCGCTGCCAGGAAGTCCGCACCGGTCATGGTCCAGGTCTCCACGGTGTTGCCGTAGGGCGAGATAGCGATGACGTTGCCGGCGGTCACATCGCCCGCCGCGATGCCGCCACGGATGCCGCCCGCGTTTTCGATGGCAAGGTCCGCGCCCGTCAAATTAAGATAGGAACCGCAGATCACATGTCCGATGGTCTGAGCCTTAGCGGTGTCGCCCGCTTTGCTGGGACGCAGATCGGTGGTGCGCACCATCTCCCAGCCATGCGTACCCGCGGCATCCTCGCCGTAGAAATAGTCAGTGGCGGATGTGCCGAGCACCTTGTTCGATTCGCTTTCAAAGGCGTCATCGAGTGGCTTGATTTTGTTGCGAACCTCGTCGAGTTGGTTCTGGTAGAAGGCGCCCTTGTCGGGGTCTGCCAAAAGGTCGTTCACGTCCTTGGCGGCGTAGAGCGTCTCGGCGCTGTCGCTTGCGGAGACCGTCACTATGTCGTCGTTGGTGGTTTCGGTACCCTTGGTGTCGTACTCATAGGGAATGGAAAGCAGACCAACCTCGGCAAAGGCACTGCCCGCCTCGACGACGCGGACCGGCTTGCCATCGGCCCCCGTCACGTTCTCGTCTAAGTTGATGTGCTCGTGGCCCGCGACCAGGGCATCGACGCCATTGAGCTGTGCGGCAAAGGCCTTGGCGTTGAGCGCGTGCGCGATGCAGACGATAACGTTACAGCCCTCGTCCTCGCGCAGTCGCTTGGCCTCGGCGTTGATGGCGTCCGCCGCGCCCGAGAACGACGTGCCCGCGACCAGGTCCGCGCGCAGTGAGGAGCCCAACGACTCATCCATGGCTCCGACGACGCCGACCTTAATCTTGTAGTCAAACGTGGAACTGTCCTCGCTGTCCTTCCAAGTGCGGTTGAGCGTCTTGGTGATGCTCGAGCTCCATACGCCGTTCGAGGACGTTGCATTCGCGCAAAGCATGGCGAAAGGCGTGCTGGTGGCACCATTGCCGGCCATCGTGCGAAGCTTGTCCGCGCCGTAGCTCCAGTCATGGTTGCCCGGTGTGGTCGCGTCGTAGCCGTTTGCGTAGAAAGTGTTCATGAGTTCGGCGATGCTCTTGCCCTCGCTCATGGTGGCAAAGGACTGCCCGTGGAAGGTGTCGCCCGCATCGAGCAAAAGATCGGGGGCGTTGCCCTGGGCGCTATAGAGAACCGCCAGTCCGTCAAAGCCGACGGTGCCGGTGCCCTTGCTTTCGTTGTAGCTGTACTTGTAGCTGCCGTGGATGTCGTTGGTGTGCATGACGGTCACGGTGCCGTCAATAGCGGCGGGCAGGTTCCCCGCGAAAGCGAGGCTTGGGATGCCTGCGAGCGCGCCGGCAAACAACGAGACGGTTAACGCAAGGCGGGGGACGAATCTTTTCATGGCAGTCTCCTTAGTCCTTAACAAAAACCACCACAAAGGTGCCTGTCCCCTTTGTGGTGGTTTTCTAAGTCGTTAGCTTAGTAGCATGCGGTCGTTGGCGAGCTCGCCGCCCGAGACCTCCTCAAACTTCTGAAGCAGGTCGGCTACGGTGAGCGACTTCTTCTCATCGCCCGCCACGTCGTAGATCACGTGGCCTTCGTGCATCATGATCAGACGGTTGCCCAAACGGATGGCGTCGTTCATGTTGTGCGTGACCATGAGCGTGGTCAGATGGTTTTCGTCGACGATCTCCTCGGTCAGGTTGAGCACCTTAGAGGCCGTCTTGGGGTCGAGGGCCGCGGTGTGCTCGTCGAGCAGCAACAGGCGCGGCCTGGTGAGCGTGGCCATCAGCAGGGTGAGTGCCTGGCGCTGGCCGCCCGAGAGCAGGCCGACCTTGGCGTTGAGACGCGTGTCCAGACCAAGGTCCAGGCGCTTGAGCAGCTCAACGTACTCATCTTTCTCGGCCTTGGTGACGCCCCACGAAAGGCCGCGACGCTGGCCGCGACGCTTGGCGAGGGCCAGGTTCTCGGCGATTTGCATGTCGGCAGCGGTACCGCGCATGGGGTCCTGAAACACGCGGCCCAGGTACTTGGCGCGCTGCGACTCGCTCAGGCGCGAGATATCGGTGCCGTCGAGCTCAATAACGCCCGAATCGAGCGGGTACACGCCGGCGATCATGTTGAGCAGCGTGGACTTGCCGGCGCCGTTGCCGCCGATCACGGTTACAAAGTCGCCGTCATTCAGGGTGAGGTCGACGCCGGTGAGCGCGCGCTTTTCGGTGACGGTGCCCTTGTTAAAGGTCTTCTTGACGTGCGAGAGCTTAAGCATCTGCCTCATCCCCCTTCGTGTAGGAGCTGCGGAGCTTATAGCGCTCCCAAACCACGGGCACGCACAGAGCCACAGCGACAATCACGGCGGAGAGCAGCTTCATGTCGTTGGCGTCCATGCCCAACTGCAGCACGATGGCGCGGATAAGGAAGTACACCACGGAGCCAAAGACGGCGGAGGCAAGACGGACGCTAAACTGCGTGAGGCCGCCGGGCAGCAGACGGCCGAGCACCTCACCGATAACAATGGCGGCAAGACCGATAACGATGGCACCGGTGCCCATACCAATGTCGGCATACTTTTGGCTCTGGCAGATGAGCGCGCCCGAAAGGCCGATGAGGGCGTTGGAGAGCACGAGGGCGATCATCTTGGTGGAGTTGGTGTTGACGCCCAGGGCGCGGATCATGTACTCGTTGTTGCCGGTGGCGCGCAGCGCCGAGCCGATCTCGGTGCCAAAGAACCAATACAGGATGGCAACGATAGCCACGGCGAGTAGGATGCCCAAGATGATGGCAACGGTGGACTGCGGCAGACCGGTCATATTGCTGACGGCCGAGAACACGGTGCCCTTGGCAAGAATGGGCGTATTGGACTTGCCCATGATGCGTAGGTTGATGGACCACAGGCTGATCTGGGTGAGGATTCCGGCGAGGATCGCGGGAATCTCAAAGACGGTGGTCAGAATGCCCGTGACGGCGCCCGCGATGGCGCCGGCGCACATACCGGCCAGCACGGCGAGCAGCGGGTCGACGTTGTTATTGACGATGAGCACAGCGCAGACGCAGCCGCCGAGGGCAAAGCTGCCGTCGCAGGTCATATCGGGAATGTCGAGCAGGCGGAACGTGATAAACACGCCAAGCACCATAATGCCCCAGAGGACGCCTTGCGAAACAGCGCCCTGCAATGCAATGAGCATGCTTCATACCTCCTAGGATAGGATGGACACGTGAGTCACCATAATAGCGGTAACAATGCATAAAAGAGCTGCGGACGAATGTTTTGTCTCATCCGTAACAAGCAGGGCGAACGCCGGTCTTTGGCGTTCGCCCCTGTGGCTCAGATATTGAATAACACGGCAACGGCGCGAGTATGGGCCCTAGGCACATTGCCGCGCATGCCGCTACTCGTCCAGAGCGGAAAGATCGATGCCCAGCGCCTCGGCCATCTCGTCGTTCTTGACGACGACCAGGTCCTTGCTCGAGAGATGCTTGATCGGCATATCCTCGGGCTTGGCCTCGCCCTTAAGAATCTTGACGGCCATTTCGCCCGCGGCGTAGCCCAGATCCTCGTAGTTGATGGAGAGGGTGAACAGGCCGCCGGCCATGCACATGCCCTCCTCGCCGGTCACGAAGGGAAGCTTGTTCTCCTTGCAGATCTGGCCCACCTGCGAGGCGCCCGCGGCGATGGTGTTGTCAGTGGGGGAGTAGAGCGCGTCGACCTTGCCCACGGCAGATTCGACGACGGACTGGATCTCGTTGGAACTCGAGACGGTGAAGTCGGTGTACTCCAGGCCCAGTTTGTCGAGTTCCTTCTTGGCGGCCTTGATCTGGACGTCGGAGTTGGACTCGGCGGTGCAGTAGAGCAGGCCGACCTTCTTTACGTCGGGCAGGACCTTCTGCATCATCTCGAGCTGCTCGGCGACCGGGGTGAGGTCGGAAGCGCCCGTGACGTTGGTGCCGGGCTTGTCGTTGTCCTGGACCAGGCCGGAGGCGGCGTAGTCGGTGATGGCACAGCCCACGATGGGGATATCGGCCGTGGCGCCGGCGGCAGCCTGTGCGGCGGGCGTGGCGATGGCATAAATCAGGTTGACGTCGTCGCCCACAAACTTGTCGGCGATGGACTTACACGTGGACTGGTCGTTCTGGGCGTTCTTCTGGTCGATCTTGACCTTAAGGTCACTCTCCTTGATGGCTTTGACAAAGCCGTCGTTGGCGGCATCGAGTGCGGAGTGCTCGGTGAGCTGCAGAACGCCGATGGTGTAGTCGGAACCGGCGGCAGCGGAACCGGAACCAGAGTTGCCGCCGCATCCGGCGAGCGGGGCGAGCGCGAGCAGGCCGGCGGAGACCAGAAGGCTCCTGCGGCTGATGGTGATGTCCTTCATATCATTACCCCCAGTATAAAAATGGCTGGAAACACTGCACTGGGACAAAGTGCAAGTGGAACTATAGTAGCGCTGATGTCCATTTTTACAACAGCCTGGCGGGTTTTTAATACAGAATCGGATGGGCGGTACGGGTGGTCGAATGGGCGGCGGAGGGTCTTATGCGGCGGAGGCGTTCTCATCGTCTAGCGCGGCAAAGAGTTTTTTGCCGTCGAGCAAGCGCGTGCTGACGTTTTTCATGCGGCTGACTTCAACGGTGCGCAGGGCGTCGTCGGCGCCTCGGGCGTCGTAGACCGTTCCCAGCAGATACGAGACGCCATCGCGTTGCCTGATGGCAAAGGGCCGGACCGTCATCCGCACCACCTCGGTTTTGCCACGTGCCGTGACGCTCGAAATATCAAAACTCACCGTGGTTCCGTGGTCGATGGCCTGCTCGATGAGCTCGCAGGTGTCGATGCGCTTGACGGGCGTGCGCGTGGCCTTGGTGGATTTGCTGCCGGCACTTGGAGCGGGCTCGGGTGCATCGAGGTAGCCGCGAACGTCGACACTCGCCATGGCGACCAAGTGCTGAGCCATGCTTTTTCGAATGGCGATGGGTGTGGAGCGGTTGCGCATGACCATGCCGTGGAGCCGGATGATTTCCTCGTCGGTGAGCGGACGGGTCAAGAGCCGATACCCCACGCCGCGCTTGTATTCAATTTCGTATCCGGCATGGCGAAGTGCGGAGATGGCGGTGTAGATGCTGCGCCGCGCCGCCGAAATGGGCATGCGGGCGGGGTCGTCGGGATGGGCGAGGCGCCGGATCAACTCATCGGAAAGCATGGCCTTGTCCTCGCCGGTGTTCTCGCTTAATAGTTGCAGGATGCGAACGGCGCGATAGGCTGCCATCGAGGCGGCGCCTCTTGTCGTGGTGCCGTAGGTTTCAACAGCGGTTTCGGTCATGGTGCCCACGTCCTTTCCTTTTTTGGTGATGGCAGATCAGAGCCTAGGGCGCGGAGCCTGGCCAAGGACGCGTAGCGCCTTGGACGGTCGATGGTTGCCGGCGAACGGCGGGCCGAGTTTTCAACAACCCTGCTCAACTGACCAAAAACTTGCCAAAAGCTTGACGGATGCTGTTGAAAAAAGCGCCTCTCGACCGATGTCGAGAGGCGCTTGTGCGATGAGCGTTGGCGTGTGGCGACGCGAGCTAGCGTCCGACGATTAGAAGTCGGCGTTGCCCACGGTGCGCGGGTGCGGCAGGACGTCGCGGATGTTGCCCACGCCGGTGAGGTACATCACCAAGCGCTCGAAGCCCAGACCGTAGCCGGCGTGCTTGCAGGAACCGTAGCGGCGCAGGTCAAGGTAGTACTTGTACTGCTCGGGATTCATACCCAGATCCTTGATGCGGGCCTCGAGCAGATCCAGGCGCTCCTCGCGCTGGGAGCCGCCGATAATCTCGCCGATACCGGGAACCAGGCAGTCGGCGGCGGCGACGGTCTTGCCGTCCTCGTTCATGCGCATGTAGAACGCCTTGATCTCGGCCGGGTAGTCGGTCACGAAGGTCGGGCGCTTAAAGTGCTCCTCGGTCAGGAAGCGCTCGTGCTCGGTCTGCAGGTCGATGCCCCAGCTGACGGGGTAATCAAACTGGTGGCCAGCAGCGACTGCCTGCTCCAGGATCTCGACGGCCTCGGTGTAGGTAACGCGGGCAAAGTCGGAGTTTGCCACGTGGTCCAGGCGCTCGATCAGGCCCTTGTCCACAAACTTGTTGAGCATATTGAGCTCGTCGGGGCAGGTGGCCATAACGTCCTTAAGGACGTACTTGAGCATGGCCTCGGCGTTATCCATGTAGTCGTTAAGGTCGGCAAAGGCCATCTCGGGCTCGATCATCCAGAACTCGGCGGCGTGGCGCGTGGTGTTGGAGTTCTCGGCGCGGAAGGTGGGGCCAAAGGTGTACACGTCGCCAAAGGCCATGGCGAAGTTCTCGGCGTTGAGCTGGCCGGATACGGTAAGGCTTGCGTGCTTGCCAAAGAAGTCCTGGCTCCAGTCGACCTCGCCGGCCTCGGTGAGGGGCGGGTTTTTGGGGTCGAGCGTGGTCACGCGGAACATCTCGCCGGCGCCCTCGCAGTCACTCGTGGTGATGATGGGGGTGTTGACGTAGACAAAGCCCTGCTCCTGGAAGAAGCGGTGAATGGCGGCTGCGGCAACGGAACGGATGCGGAACACGGCGCGGAACAGGTTGGTGCGCGGGCGCAGGTGCTGCTGGGTGCGCAGGAACTCGACGGTTGCGCGCTTCTTCTGCAGCGGGTAATCCGGGGCACTGACGCCCTCGACCTCGATGGAGGTGGCAGAAAGCTCGAAAGGCTGGGGCGCATCGGGGGTCAGCTTGATGGTGCCGGTGCAAATGAGTGCGGCCGAGACGTTTTGATGGGCGATCTCGTCGTAGTTGTCGAGTGCCTCGCGGTTCATGACGACCTGCAGGTCGCGGAAGCAGCTGCCGTCGTTGAGCGTAACAAAGCCAAAGTTCTTCATGTCGCGGACGGACTTGACCCAGCCGGCGACGGTGACGGTCTGGCCGCCGAGCGACTCGGCATCGGCATAGAGCTGCGCGATTTTGGTGCGGTTCACGTATCCTCCCATAACGGTTGAATGATAGTTATCCATACAGTTCGATATTCTAGCAGCTCGGCTCATTTGGACTATACAGATAAGGCATTGGCGGGATGGTTTTTCAAACGAAAAGCGCCCGCGGCCAAATGGTCGCGGGCGCTTGACGAGATGCCTTTTGGCTGTGTGGCGCGGGGCCTGGCTACTTGGTCTTGGCTACCAGCAGCGGGTCGCCCAGCTTGACGAGCGGGTTGCCGCCGATAAGCGTTCCGGACTCGCCGACATGGTCGATGCTCTTAAGACGATCGAGCTCGGAGATGATGACGGTCACGATGTCCTCGTGGCCGGCGGCCTTGATGGCCTCGCGATCGAAGCTGATGAGCGGCTGGCCTGCCTTGACCGTGTCACCCATCTCGACAAAGCGGGCAAAACCCTTGCCGTTCATTTCCACGGTGCCCAGGCCGACATGGATGAACACGCGAAGACCGTCCTCGGTAATCATGCCGATGGAGTGGTTGGTGACGGTGGTGGCGCCGATGCGACCGTTGGCGGGCGCATAGATGGTGCCGGTGATGGGCTCGATGCCGTAGCCCTGACCGAGCATGCCCGAGGCGATGGTCTCGTCGGGGACCTCGTCCAGGTTGACGAGCACGCCGTTGACGGGGGCATAGATGACGCCTTCGCGGGTGGCGAAGCTTGCTGCGGGCGGAACGGACGCCTCGCCGGTCGAGGTGAAGGTGGACTTAAGCGAATCGAGCAGACCCATAGTTGCCTCCAACTTAAATAGGCGCATATCGCGCGTTTGGTTTGCCGGAAACGTTTCATATGTGTTTCGCGGCTTGGTCAACGCCCCCTATTCTACGCTGCTCAGCGATACCTCTGAGCTGGGATTATGTGATATATCAGTTGGAGGGAAACTTATTGCCGGAGAGTTTCTGCGTCCTGCACCCAACTGGGGTACGCTTAGATGCGAAAAACAAGGGCGCATAATTTGCGCGAAGGGAGCACATATGATTGTCGAGAACCATGCGCTGTGGGGCGAGGAGCCGACCGAGGATTATCCGGCGACCTTTACGTATCTGGGAGCCGAGCCGCTGCCCGATAAACCGAATGGCCGCCGCCCTGCCGTGATTATCTGCGGCGGAGGTGCGTTTACGCATATCGCTCCGCATGAGCAGGACCCGGTGGCGTTTGCGTTTTTGGATCACGGTTACCAGGCCTTTGTGCTCAACTATGTCACGAGTTCTACGGGTGACGTGAGCTTTCCGCACCCCCAGGCAGATCTTGCCAAGATGGTCGCCACGGTGCGTGCGAATGCCGACGAGTGGCATGTCGATCCCAAGCGCGTGTGCGTCGTGGGCTTTTCTGCTGGCGGCATGATTTGCGCCTCGCTGGCAACACAGTGGAAGACCGGCCCCTTCGCGGCACTTGCCGGGGCGCGTCCGGACGACATTCGTCCCGATGCCGTGGTGCTGGGTTATCCATTGCTCGACTTTGCCTATGTGCGTGACATGCAGACGCGCGATCCGCGCATTGACTTGCGTGTGCCCAAGACGGGCGGCAAGACGGGGCGCGATCTGCTCAACGACTACCTGTCGATGGTGACGGGTGGCGAGGCAACTGACGAGCATTTGGCCGATATCTGCCCCACCACGCATGTTTCGCGTCAGATGCCGCCGACCTTTGTGTGGGGCGTGTCCGACGACAAGACGGCACCGATCGCGCAGGTCTACCCGTTTGCGCAGCGCATGGCCGAGGAGGGCGTTGCATGCGAGATGCACGTCTTCGACCAAGGTGGTCACGGCCTTTCGCTCGGCAACGCCAACACCGCGGTCGACAACGAGGACAAGCAGGTGGCGGTCCGCCCTTGGATTCGCCTAGCCTTCCGCTTCCTGGAGCGCCACGGCTTCTAGTTACGCGGTTTTACCAAACCGCGTAACAGCTCGACGCTGCAAACCCGCCAGAGCGGCAATCTGCCTTTCAACTGCGGCGGCATGACCAGAAAGTCAATGCCGCCTCGCTTCGCGTCACCTTGCTCGCTCTGGCGGGCTTTTGCTGTCGGCGTCAAAATATCAGTGTTGTCTTGGCTGCCAAAAGAATGACCCCTCGGGGACGGAGGAAAACGGATCAGTTTGGGCGGTGCTGGCGCCAAGGTTTAAGACCGACGTTGTCCCTTGTTGCTTTCCTACCAGACAGTGAACTGGGCGTTTTCCGTGTTCCAATGGACATCGCGAACGTAGTCGCGCACGCCCGTCGCATCTCGTGCTTCGAACAACTCAAGAATATGAGCATGTTCGTTGTTGGCTTTATTGAGCAGCTTACACGCCGTCTCCTGGTCAACAGTCTCGTAATCGCGCTTGATAAAGCAACGCTCGAGCTGTGAGATCATGTCGCGCAGACGGTCGTTGCCACAGCGGTTGAAGTACGTAAGGTGAAAGTCTCGCTGAATGTCGTCATACTTACGGATGAGACCGCCTTGGATCGCGAGGTCCATGGAGCCGACGAGAAATTTCAGCTGCGTAATATCGTCGTCAGTTAGATTCGGACAGGCGAGATATGCGGCCTGCCCGTCGAGCGCCCCCATAATCTCAAAGACTTCAACGGCGTTTTGCTGATCGAACCCACGGACGCGGAATCCGCGGCGGGGGAGATTGTCCAGGTAGCCATCGCTTGCCAGCTGGATGAGCGCCTCGCGGACCGGCGTGCGCGACACGCCCATGGCATCGCAGATCGCTTGCTCGCTCAGCCGGTCGCCGGCGGACAACTCGCCGGCGTCAATACGGCTCGAAATATAGTCGTATACGTGGTCCTTCAGGGGCCTTCTGAGCGTTTCCATGAGCTTGTGTTCCTTAACGGTATATTTCTAAAATTAAATACGTTTCGCTTGAATAGCTCAGTCGAATTATAGAACGACCAGCTAAATCGTGCTACTTTGCGCCAATAAGCAGGAATACGCTTACCGAGGATTATCTACCGTTCGGGATTGTATACAATATACAAAACAGCAAAGACACCCTAAGATAAAGCCATCGGAAGGAAGGCGGACGCAAGGAAGTCCGCTCAGTACTATGAGATCCAAGGAGGATCATCATGACCAAGTTCAGCCACGTCATCATCCGTCGTCCCGGCAAGTCCCTGAGCAATGGCATCACGAGCGCTCCCGAGCTTGGCCAGCCCATCTACGAGCGCGCTATCGAGGAGCATTACGATTACGAGCACGCACTCGAGCAGTGCGGCGTTGACGTGTCGGTGCTGCCGGCACTCGAGCAGTATCCCGACAGCTGCTTCGTCGAAGATCCGGCCGTTATCACTCGCTGCGGCGCCATCATTACCAACCCCGGTGCCGATAGCCGCAACGGCGAGAAGGATGAGATCGAGCCGGCCGTCCGCCGCTTCTTTGACGATGAGCATGTTAAGCACATCGTTTCTCCGGGCACGCTCGACGGCGGCGACGTCATGATGGTCGGCGACCATTTCAACGTCGGTCGCTCCGCTCGCACCAACGAAGAGGGCATCCGCCAGTTCTGCGAGATTCTCGAGGGCTGGGGCCTCGAGGGTTCCGAGGTTCCGCTGGAGGAGGTCCTGCACCTCAAGACGGGCGTCAACTATATCGAGGACAACAACATGCTCGTCTCTGGTGAGTTCATCGATAAGCCCGACTTTGCCCAGTACAACAAGATCGTCGTGCCCGAGGACGAGGCTTACGGCGCCAACTGCATCTGGGTCAACGGTACGGTCATCGTTGCCGAGGGCTATCCGACCGTGCTCAAGGCCGTGCAGGATCTGGGCTACAAGACGCTCGTCGTCGACACCTCCGAGTATCGCAAGGTCGACGGCGGCCTTTCTTGCCTGTCGCTGCGCTTCTAACGCGATAGCTGTAACAGTCTGATGATCGCTTGACCGATGGCCCGGCACCCGATTCGGGACGTCCGGGCCATCTTTCGTTCGATCACATGATGAAGGGGGTGCACATACAATGGCCTCTAAAGCTCAAAATGAAGAGATTATCGACCCTAATGGCCTCGATCTCTTCCGTCTGACCATGATGGTCATTACCGCCAGTATTTGTGGCGGCATCTTCTCGCTTGCCGGCGATATGGCAGCAGGCGGGGCAAATACCGGTGCGGTTATCGTCTCGTGGGGAATTTGCTTCATTGGCGTCTTTGCGCTGATGATGGTGTTCAACGGTTTGTCTCAGGCCCGTCCCGACCTGACCGGCGGCATCTATGCATACGCTGCGGCCGGTTTTGGCGATTACATTGGATTCAACTCTGCCTGGGGCTACTGGATCAGCGCATGTCTTTCCAACGTGAGCTTCGCGCTCTTGCTGTTTAGCGCGCTGGGCTATTTCTTCCCTGCGTTTGGCGCGGGCAACAACCTGCTTTCCATCGTCTGCGCCAGCGTGTTTTTGTGGTTCCTTACCGCCCTTGTGCTTCGTGGCGTTAAGGAGGCTGCGGGCATTAACACGATCGTCACGTTGGCGAAGCTGGTGCCGCTGGGGCTCTTTGTGCTGAGCATCGTGCTCCTGGGTAAGTTCAACGTCGATATCTTTATGGACAACTTCTGGGGAGAGCCGGCTGGTCCCGGCTTTGGCGAGCAGGTTGTCTCGACCATGATTGCCCTTGTCTGGGTCTTCACGGGCATCGAGGGCGCTGTCGTTATCTCGGGCCGTGCAAAGTACGTGCGTGACGTCGGTCGCTCGACGGCGCTCGGATTTGCGGCTGTATTCACGCTGTATCTGATCATCTCGATGTTGTCGCTCGGCATTATGCCGCGCGAGGAGATGGCACAGCTCGCAACGCCCTCCATGGCGGGAATTCTCGAGTGCGCAATTGGTCCGGTTGGCGCTGCCATCGTAAACCTTGGCGTTATCCTCTCGCTGGTCGGCGCGATGCTGGGCTACGTCATCATCGCTTCCGAGACGCCGTTCGAGGCGGCGCGCCAGGGTTCCTTCCCGCTGGCGTTTGCTAAGACGAACAAGCATGATGCCCCGGTGGTGACAATTCTCGTGAGCTCCGGAATCACGCAGCTCTTCTTGATCGTGTCGTATGTGGCGGCGAGCACCTACCAGTTCTTCTATAGCTGCGCGGTTAACACGATTCTGGTTCCGTATGTCTGCTCGGCTGCCTATTACATGGTGATCGGCTGGAAGAGGGAGCATCTGGACGGACCGCATGCGCCAAGTGTCGGCAAAGCGCGATTCTTCGGCACGCTCGGCTTCATCTACACATTGTTCCTTGTGTGGTCGACGGGTCTCCAAGGCGTCATGATCACGACGATCCTTTTTGCTCCGGCCATTCCCGTTTATATGCTGGGCGAGCGAGGTCGCGGCAAGCCGGTACTTCCGCACCTGCACGACAAGCTGATCGCAGCGGTGGTCATTGTCGTGGCGGTCATCTCGCTGTATCTGCACTTTGCCGGCATTGCGCCGATTGTCTAAGACTATGGCGAGTTTCATTGTTTGATAAGCCGGCGGGCATCGCGTGTCGGTGCTGCTTGGCACTCCATAACTGATGTGGGTCTCTATAACGTGCCTTTGGGAGCGCCCACCAAGCCCGCGCAGGTGACATTTGTTGCCAGCGCGGGCTTTTGTTGTTGCGGCGAAATGCTGCCGGCAGCTGGGGACGTTCCTATTGTGCCGGCACCCTGGGACACTCCTTGGATGTTCCGCATGCGACGGAGGGAACGGATCATTTTGTCGAGGGGCGGGCGGCTGTTTCGGTCCTCGGGGAAACCGCGTCCCGTTTCGAGAGCAGATTCCGGGCCGCAGTTTCCCCGAGGGCCCCATTGGGAAATTGCATCCCAGTCTGAGTGCCGATTCCGGGCTGCAGTTTCCGCTAGAGACCTCAACCGGAAAGCGCATCCCGTTTTGATGCTTCAGAGTGGGATGCGGTCTCCCCAGGAGGCGCCATCGGGAAACCGTGGCCCGGAATCCCCCGTGCACCGATCTGTCGATTGAATATCGTTGCGTGTTCGCGCTATCATGCATGGTTAAATTGGTTAGCCTTGGCAAACGGTTAGCCATGGTGAACATAAATGCAACGCCCTGTGGGCGCCGGGGGAGGAACACGGACGTGAGACTCGATACACTCGAGATTGGAAAGGACGCCGTTGTCGCATCGGTGACATCCGACGACCAGGCGCTCCGTCAGCATATTTTGGACATGGGCCTAACGCCGGGCACCGAAGTCACCATGATGAAGTACGCCCCCATGGGCGACCCGCTCGAGATTCGCCTGCGTGGCTACGAGTTGACGCTGCGCAAGGACGATGCCGCACGCATTGAGCTCGTGGATGTGCACGACACCGATACCGGCCCGCGCGTTAACGCCGCAATCGGCACGACGGAGCATCCGGCCCTGGGCGAGGGGACGTATTCGCCCCGTGCGGCAAAAACGGCCGTGCCCGAGGGCGCACCGCTGCATTTTGCCCTTGCCGGTAACCAAAACTGCGGCAAGACCACGCTGTTCAACCAGCTGACGGGCTCCAACCAGCACGTCGGTAACTTTCCCGGCGTGACGGTCGACCGCAAAGATGGCACCATCCGTAATCATCCCGAGGCGAGCGTTACCGACCTGCCTGGCATTTACTCCCTGTCGCCGTACACAGGCGAAGAGGTCGTGAGCCGTCAGTTCATCCTCGACGAGCGCCCGGATGCCATCATCGACATCATTGACGCCACCAACATCGAGCGTAACCTGTACCTGACACTGCAGCTTATGGAGCTCGATCGCCCCATGGTTATCGCGCTCAACATGATGGACGAGGTGACCGCCAACGGCGGCGCCGTAGACGTCAACTTGCTCGAGAGCCTGATGGGCGTGCCTGTTGTCCCCATTAGCGCTGCCCGCAACGAGGGCATCGGCGAGTTGGTGGATCATGCTCTGCACGTAGCGCGGTTTCGCGAGCGTCCCGGCCGCTTGGACTTTTGCGCGCCCGATGGGCCGGACGGCGGCGCACTGCACCGCTGCATCCACGGTATCGCCAACCTGATCGAGGACCATGCCTCGACGGCGCATATTCCGGTGCGTTTTGCAGCGACCAAGCTGGTTGAAGGCGACGAGTTGGTGACCGAGGCGCTTCACCTGGACCGTAACGAGCTCGACGCTATCGAGCACATCATTACCCAGATGGAGGGCGAGGCCGGCACCGACCGCCTGTCCGCGCTGGCCGATATGCGCTTTAGCTTTATCGGCGACGTGTGTGGGCGCTGCGTCGTCAAACCGCACGAGAGCCGCGAGCACGTGCGCTCCGTCAAGATCGACCGCATCCTGACGGGTCGCTACACGGCCATTCCGGCGTTCCTGGTGATCATGGGCCTCGTCTTTTGGCTGACGTTTGGCGTGATCGGCGCGGCGTTGCAGGGACTCATGGAGGACGGCATCGCTGCCATCATCGCCTCGGCCGATGCGGGTCTCAAGGCGTTCGGCACCAACGATGTGGTGCGCTCGCTGGCTGTCGACGGCGTGCTCACAGGCGTGGGCAGCGTGCTGACCTTCCTGCCGATCATCGTCGTGCTTTTCTTGTTCCTCTCCATTCTGGAAGACTCGGGCTACATGGCGCGCGTAGCCTTTGTCATGGATAAGGTGTTGCGTCGCTTTGGTCTGTCGGGCCGCAGCTTCGTGCCTATGCTCGTCGGTTTTGGCTGCACCGTGCCGGCTATCATGTCGACCCGCACACTGCCGTCCGAGCACGACCGCAAGATGACCGTCATGCTCACGCCGTTCATGAGCTGCTCGGCTAAGCTGCCGGTCTACGGTTTGCTGTGCGGGGCGTTTTTCCCACAGGCGACGGTTCCCGCCATGGTCTCGCTCTATCTGATTGGTATTGCGGTCGGTTGCATCGCGGCTTTGGTACTCAACCGTACGGCATTTAAGGGCGACCCGGTGCCGTTTATCATGGAGCTTCCCAACTACCGCCTGCCGAGCGTCAAGACGACGGTGATGCTGGCATGGGATAAGGCCAAGGACTTCATCACCAAGGCCTTTACCATTATCTTTGCCGCTACGGTGGTCATCTGGTTCCTGCAGACGTTCGATATCCGCTTTAACGTGGTCGCCGACCAGTCGCAAAGCCTGCTTGCTGGTCTGGGTAGCATCATCGCGCCGGTGTTGGCCCCGCTCGGTTTTGGCGACTGGCGTGCATCCACGGCGCTCGTCACCGGACTTATTGCCAAAGAGAGCGTCATCTCGACGCTCACGGTGCTTTTGGGCGCAACCTCTCCCGCGGCACTGTCAGCCATGTTTTCGCCGTTTACCGCCTACGTGTTCTTGGTCTTTACGCTGCTGTACCCGCCTTGCGTGGCGTCCATCGGCGCCGTCAAGAGCGAGTTGGGCGCGCGCTATGCCGTGGCCGTATTCGCGTTTCAGGTGACGGTCGCCTGGATCGTGGCGTTTGTCGTGCATTCGGCGGGCATATTACTGGGGTTGGCTTAGGGGCGCGTTGATGCTCCGCGCTTTTGGGCGAGCAACAATTCAATAAATATGAGCCAAAATACCGGTAATTGTCGGCCTGCGGGGACTGTCCTACGCTGCAGGTTGCCGTTCGCTGCCTATTTGCTGCCGTTTACGGATTCGTAAATACTTGCAATCGTCGGTCGATTTAACCGCATTACGCGATGCCGATGCGCATTTTGTGTGCCCCTTTCTACAATCACTTTGTGTCTATTGCCGAACATGTCTTCCGTTTCGCCTGTGTGGGGACGTGGGGTGCAATAGTCGTTTGTAGAGGCTCATTGAGG
>CABUDB010000004.1 GCA_902490245.1 uncultured Collinsella sp. | reverse complement strand
CCGAACTCGACTATGCCGACGTACTGGGGCAGGAAGTCGCCAAACGCGGCATGGCGCTGGCGGCAGCGGGTGAGCTCGGTTTGCTTATGGTCGGGTCCCCGGGATCGGGCAAGACGATGCTCGCCCGTCGTATGACCGGCATCCTGCCCGAGCTTTCCGTTGAGGACCAGCAGGAGGCGCTGTGCATCCATTCGGTCTTGGGCGAGAACATCGATGGCTTATTGGCAGGTCATCGGCCATTTCGAAGTCCCCATCACAGCATATCAACGGCTGGCCTCATTGGCGGAGGGCGCCCGGTGCATCCGGGTGAGATCAGCCTGGCTCATGGCGGCGTGCTCTTTTTGGACGAGCTTGCCGAGTTTCCCACGAGTGTGCTGCAGACGCTGCGTCAGCCCATCGAGCGCGGCTATGTGAGGATCGTGCGCGTCGACGGGGCCTTTACCTTCCCGTCGCGCTTTCAGCTGCTGGCTGCGAGCAATCCCTGTCCCTGCGGCTTTTTGGGCGACCGTGAGGTGCCATGCCGCTGCTCGGCGGCGATGGTCGAGCGCTATCGGTCAAAGCTGCGCGGTCCTTTGGCCGACCGTATCGACATGATGATCGATGTGACCCGTCCCGACCCCCAAGTGATTATCGAGGGTGCGGAGGGTATGTCGTCTGCCGAGTTACGTGACTACGTTGTGCGCGGTCGCGCTTTTCGCGCTTGGCGCGAATCCCGTATGGACGATGCGGATGCCGAGGTCGAGGATGACGAGACGCGGTCCATTGACGGCGTCGTTTCGACCTTTGAGCTCGATGATGCGGCGGAGAAGTGTGTGCTCGGCCTGTCGAAGCGCACACATCTCACGGGTCGCGGCATCGTGCGACTGGTGCGTATCGCGCGTACAATCGCCGACGTCGCCGAGAGCGAGCAAGTGACGCAGGACCACGTGCTCGAGGCAGCGATGTACCAGGGAAGGAGGGACCAATGATGGCCGAGGGGACCTACGAGCTGCATCCAGGTGATGCGTTGTATCCCGAGACCGTTTTGGAGCTTTCTGATGTACCCCAGACGCTCTATGTGCGCGGCAACCCCGAGGTGCTTTCGACGCCCGCGCTCTCCATCATCGGCGCGCGCAAGGCCTCACCGTATGGTCTTGCCGTGGCAGAGCTTGCGGCAAAGGTGGCGGTCGAGGCGGGCGTGACGGTTGTTTCGGGCGGCGCGGTCGGTTGTGACCAGGCCTCGGGTTGGGCTGCGGTCAACGCCGGCGGCAAACATGTCGTGGTGCTGGGGACGGGCGCCGACGTGGTCTACCCGCGTTCGAGTGCGGGGCTTATTACACGCACGCTCGATACTGGTGGCGCGGTCGTGTCGATCTCTCCGTGGGGCATGGGTCCGCGCAAGTTTGCCTTTCCGCGCCGCAATCGCGTGATCGCGGCCCTGTCGCAAGCCCTCTTTGTATCCGAGGCGGGAATGCCTTCCGGGACGTTTTCTACAGCCGAGGCTGCTATGGATTTGGGGCGCGAACTTCTTGCCGTGCCCGGGTCGATCCTATCGCCCGAGTCGCGTGGCACGAATTACCTCATTGCGAACGGTGCCTGCTGCATCATCGACGAGGAATCTATCGAGATGGCTATCTCACGCATCTACGGCACCCTGCGCTACTCGCGCCCCGATGCTCCCGGCATTGCCGACCTGGATCCAACACAGCAGACTGTGATGCATGCGCTCATCGCCTCTCCGCTCAAGGTCGACGACATCGCGGCGCTCGTCTCGCTCGATGCTGTCGGCGTACTCAAACTCTTGGGTTCGCTTGAACTCGAGGGCCTTATCGAGCGCATGATGGATGGAAGGTATGCGCCCTCCAAGTTTGCCCTTCACGCCCAGACACCCTTCGGTCACAATGGAAAACGTGTCAATTAGAAAGGTGTTTGCAGATGCAGTTCGATCAGGTGACAGTTATCGGTGGGGGTCTGGCGGGTTCGGAGTGCGCGATCCAGCTGGCAGATCGCGGGTTTGCCGTAAAGCTGTGCGAGATGCGCCCCCAGGTGAGCTCCCCGGCCCACCATACCGATCACCTGGCAGAGCTCGTCTGCTCCAATTCGTTTAAGTCGACCCGTCCGGATTCCGCGGCTGGTTTGCTGAAAGCTGAGCTTGAGCGCATGGGCTCGGTCCTGCTCGATTGCGCCCATCGCGCGGCTGTTCCCGCCGGTGGCGCCTTGGCGGTCGACCGCGTCAAGTTTTCCGAGCTTGTCGAGGCCGAGGTTGCCGCCCGTCCCAATATCGAGATCGTTCATGGCGAGGTCACGCAGATTCCCGAGGGCCATGTGGTCATTGCCGCTGGCCCCTTGTGCTCGCCGGCACTGAGCGAAGAGGTCATGAAGCTCGTCGGTGGCGACGCCCTTGCGTTCTTCGATGCCGCGGCGCCGATCGTCGATGCCTCCACGCTCGATATGGACGTGCTGTTCTCGCAGTCGCGCTACGAGGAACAGGGGAGCGGCGACTATCTCAACGCTCCACTCAATAAGGAGGAGTACGAGGCCTTTATCGAGGCGCTTACCACGGCCGACCGCGTGGTGCTCAAGGACTTTGAGGGTGGCGATCTGTTCCAGGCATGTCAGCCTGCCGAGGAGGTTGCGCGCACCGGCAAGGACGCCATTCGCTTTGGCGCCATGAAGCCCGTCGGCCTCACCGACCCGCGTACCGGACGTCGCCCCTGGGCGGCGATTCAACTGCGTGCCGAGAACAAGGAGAAGACCGCCTATAACCTGGTGGGCTTCCAGACCAACCTGACCTTTGGCGAGCAGAAGCGCGTCTTCCATATGGTGCCGGGTCTGGAGAACGCCGAGTTCTTCCGCTACGGTGTCATGCACCGCAATACCTTTGTCGACGCCCCGCACGTGCTCGATGGCACCTTTGCCGTGCCCGGTACCGGCGTGCGCCTGGCCGGTCAGATCACCGGCACCGAGGGCTATATGGAGGCCGTGGCGACCGGTCTGCTCGCGGCGCTCAACACCTATGCCGAGGCTATCGGTGCCGCGGGCGTCGAGCTGCCGCGCGTGGGCGCCCTGGGCGCGCTCGTGGGCTATGCGACCGATCCGGCAACGGTGGGCTATCAGCCCATGCACGTCAACTTTGGCTTGGTGCCGCCGCTCGAGGACGGCAAGCGCCGCAGTAAGCGCGACCGCTACCAGGCCTATGCGGACCGTGCGCTCGAGGCTCTTGATGCCTATCTGGCAACTCGCCCCGATCTGTTTGGAGGCGACCGGTCATAGCCTTTGACCTGCACGACACCGTCGACTCGTTTATCGCCTATATCGCACGTGTCGAGGGACTTTCACCCAACACGGTGACGGCCTATGGCTCGAGGCTGGAGCGCTTTGCTGCCTGGTGCGAGCGCGAGGATATCGATGCTTTCGCTGCCGACGTGCGCACCATTCGTCGCTATCTTGCCGAGCTTTCGCGTGAGCAGGTGGCTCCCCGAACGCTTGCGGCGCATCTGTCGGCTATCCGATCGCTCTATCGATGGATGGCTGCCGAGGGGGTCGTGGAGGGCGATGCGGTCTCGGCAATTTCCTCGCCCAAGCTCCCGCGCGATCTGCCCGGTGTGCTGACGACCCAACAGGTGGAGGCGCTCCTCAAAGCCCCCGATACCTCAACTCCCGCGGGACTGCGCGATGCGGCGATGCTCGAGCTGCTCTATGCCTCGGGTGCTCGTATCTCTGAGCTCGCAGCACTCAATGTGGAGTCCATCGCTTGGTCCGAACGCACGCTGCGCCTGTGGGGCAAGGGGAGCAAGGAACGTATCGTCCCTCTGTATCGTCGTGCGCTCGAGGCGACGCGTCTCTATATTGAGGAGGGGAGGCCGGAGTTGCTCGCTCGGGCAAAGCGCCGTGACCCCGCTACCGGGCCGCATCCGCTGCTTATATCGGCGCGCGGCAATCGCATGAGCGCCGCCATGCTCAGGCGGCGGTTCCATACGCTGGCGACGCTCGCCGGCATTCCGGCCGACATCGCCCCGCATGCGATGCGCCATACCTTTGCGACCGACTTGCTCGAGGGCGGTGCGGACCTGCGCTCGGTTCAAGAGCTGCTGGGTCATGCGAGCCTGTCCACGACGCAGATCTACACGCATCTCACGCCCGATCGGCTTAAGCGGGCCGTGGCTCAAGCCCATCCCCGCGGCGAATAGTGGCTGGGACGTCCTGCGCCGCACTCAGGTGTGTGGTTTTGATTGCGGGTTGGCAGGAAGATGCATTCCTGCTATCATTCATCGGGTTGCTTCACGGCAACAGGTTTTTATCACGCACGCGCGGCTACTTCATACCGTGGTGCCCGGGCTTTGGTAGCACATGTCCGGGTTGGTTTTGGAGGATGACCCCGCGCGGAGGCAAACCACAGGAGGTTTAACATGGCTACCAAGATTAATATCCGCACCCTGCTCGAGGCCGGCTGCCACTTCGGTCACCAGACCCGTCGCTGGAACCCCAAGATGAAGCCGTTCATCTTCGGTGAGCGCAACGGCATCTACATCCTCGACCTCAAGCAGACCATCCTCGACGCCGACCAGGCCTACACCTTCGTCAAGAACGTCGCCAAGGGTGGCAACGTGCTGTTCGTCGGCACCAAGAAGCAGGCTCAGGAGGCCGTCAAGAACGCTGCCGAGCGCGCCAACATGCCTTACATCAACCAGCGTTGGCTCGGCGGCATGCTGACCAACTTCGTCACCATCCGCTCCCGCATCAACCGCATGGAGGAGCTCGAGGCCATGGTCGAGGACGGCCGCATGGCAGTGCTTCCCAAGAAGGAGCAGGCTGTGCTCGGTAAGGAGCTCACCAAGCTCCAGACCAACCTCGGTGGCGCCCGCGACATGAAGGGTCTGCCCCAGGCTCTCTTCGTCATCGACACCAAGCGCGAGGAGAACGCCATCAAGGAGGCTCAGCGCCTGAACATCCCCGTCGTCGCTCTGATCGACACCAACTCCGATCCCGACGAGGTCGAGTACGGCATCCCCTGCAACGATGACGCTATCTCTGCTGTCACCCTTATGTGCGAGCTCATGGCTGACGCCTGCCTCGCTGGCTCCGGCAAGGAGCAGGTCTCCGAGGCCGAGATGGCCGCTGAGCCCAAGGCCGAGTAAATCAGTCTTAGTTAATTCTTTTTCATCTCTTTGAAAGGAACCACAATGGCCCAGATTACCGCCGCTATGGTCAAGCAGCTCCGCGAGATGACCGACTCCCCGATGATGGAGTGCAAGAAGGCTCTCGTCGAGGCTGACGGCGACATGGACGCCGCTGTCGACGTTCTGCGTAAGAACGGTCTTGCCAAGGCTGCCAAGAAGGCTGGCCGTGAGACCAACGAGGGCGCTGTCGCCGCGTTCGTCTCCGAGGATGGCAAGACCGGTGCTCTGCTCGAGCTCTCCTGCGAGACCGACTTCGTTGGCTCCAACGCCAAGTTCACCGGCTTTGCTTCTAAGGTCGCTGAGGTTGTCGCTACCACCGAGCCTGCTGACGTCGACGCTCTGCTCGAGAAGCCGATGGGCGAGGAGACCGTTTCCTCCGAGCTCACCGAGATGATTCACATCATGGGCGAGAACATGAAGATCTCCCGCTTCGCTGCCCGCAAGGCCGAGAACGGCGCGCTCGCTTCTTACATCCACATGGGTGGTAAGATCGGCGTCCTCGTCGAGTTCGCCTTCGAGAAGGCCGAGACCGCTCAGGCTGAGTCCTTCAAGACCTTCGCTCACGACGTTGCCCTTCAGGTTGCCGCCGTCGCACCGATCTGCGCCACCCGCGATCAGGTTCCGGCCGAGACCGTCGAGCACGAGAAGCAGATCTACATGGCCCAGGCTGCCGAGTCCGGCAAGCCCGAGGCTATCCAGGAGAAGATGGCTGTTGGTCGTCTGGAGAAGTTCTACAAGCAGTCCGTGCTCACCGAGCAGGAGTTCATCAAGGACAGCTCCCTCACCATCAAGAAGTACGCTGAGCAGGTCTCCAAGGAGCTCGGCGACACCATTACCGTCGTTGCCTTTGACCGTCTGGTCCGTGGCGAGTAAATAAGCTCTTGTAGCTGGTAATGAGCAGGCTGTGGGTTTTACTCACAGCCTGCTTTTTCATGGCTCTTATCAGAGCCTTTGATATCATATTGAGAGTCTAATTAAAGGAGGATCGCTTTGTCCGACATCCGATATAAACGCGTGCTTCTTAAGCTTTCCGGCGAAGCACTGATGGGCGACGGCCAATATGGCATTGACCCCAAGGTTACCGACCATCTTGCCAAGCAGGTCAAGGAGCTGCTCGCCGTTGGCCATGAGGTCGGCGTCGTTGTCGGCGGCGGCAATATTTTCCGTGGCATGGCCGGCGCTGCCGGTGGCATGGAGCGTGCTCAGGCCGACTACATGGGCATGCTGGCAACCGTTATGAACGCGCTCGCCCTGCAGGATGCCTTCGAGCATAACGATGTTCCCTGCCGCGTGATGAGCGCTATCCAGATGAACGAGATCTGCGAGCCCTATATTCGTCGTCGTGCTATCAACCACCTGTCCAAGGGTAATGTCGTTATCTTCGCCGCCGGCTCGGGCAATCCGTACTTTACGACTGACACCGCCGCGGCCCTTCGCGCCTGCGAGATCGGTGCGGAGATTCTGATTAAGGCCACCAAGGTTGACGGCATCTACGACAAGGATCCCGTCAAGTGCGCCGATGCCGTCCGTTTTGACAAGATTACCTATCACGAGGTTCTCGTCCGCGGTCTGCAGGTTATGGATTCCACGGCTACGGCACTGTGCCAGGATAACCGTATGCCGATTTTGGTCCTCAACATCGATGGCGAGGACACCGTCAAGCGCGCGCTCGCGGGTGAGCCCGTCGGCACGCTCGTCTATCAGGAGGATTAAGCATGGCAGAGAACATCACCGCCCATATGGACAAGTCGCTCGAGTCCCTCAAGCATAACTTCTCCAAGGTCCGTACCGGTCGTGCCAACGCCAACATTCTGTCCGACATCACCGTCGATTATTACGGTGTCCCCACGCCGGTCACGCAGGTTGCCGCCGTCAAGACCCCCGAGGCTCACATGCTGCTCATCGAGCCGTGGGATAAGGCGCTCATCAATGCTATCGTCAAGGCCATCGGCGCTTCCGATCTGGGTATTACCCCCAACTCCGATGGCACCGTCGTTCGTCTTCCGTTCCCGGCTCCCACTGAGGAGCGCCGTCGCGAGCTCGTCAAGGAGTGCCGCGAGTACGCCGAGCAGGCCAAGGTGTCTATCCGTAACATCCGTCGCGACTTCAACAACAAGCTCGAGCGCGATGAGGAGCTCACCGAGGACGACGTACGTCGCGAGCAGGCCAAGGTCCAGAAGCATACCGATGAGTATGTCGCCAAGGTCGAGGAGCTTCTGAAGGAAAAAGAAGCCGAGGTCATGGAGATCTAAGGTGCAATACGACGAGCATAAACTGGTCGAGTACTTTGCCGACGCCCCTGCGGGCGTCGGTTTTTCCGACCTTGACCTCAATAACATTCCGCACCATATCTCGTGCATCATGGACGGCAACGGTCGTTGGGCCACGTCGCGCGGTCTTGCACGCACTGAGGGCCACAAGGCGGGTATCGTCTCCCTTCGCGAGATCATTACTGCCTGCGTGCGTCTGGGCGTCGACGTGCTTTCTGCCTATGCGTTTTCTACCGAAAACTGGAACCGCCCGCAGCATGAGGTCAACGTCTTGATGCATCTGTTTGCCAAGACGTTTATCGACGAGCTGCCGCTTCTGAAGCGCGAAAACGTGCGCGTTGTCTTTTTGGGTGACATTTCCGCGCTGCCCAAGAAGACCCGCGACGTTTTTGAACGCGGTCTTGCCGAGTGCGCCGATCACACCGGTATGACGCTGGCGCTTGCCGTCAACTACGGCGCGCGTGCCGAGATTACCCGCGCTGTCCGTCAGATCGCAGTCGACGCTGCCGCCGGTAAGATCGATCCTGCCGCAATTGATGACGACATGGTGGCATCCCACCTCTATACCGCCGGTCTTCCCGATCCTGAGCTTGTGATTCGCACCTCTGGTGAGCTGCGCCTTTCGAACTATCTGCTGTGGCAGGTGGCTTATTCCGAGTTCTACGTCACCGATACCTATTGGCCCGACTTTGATCGCTGGGGCCTTGTCGACGCCATTTTGGCCTATCAGGGCCGTGACCGTAGGTTTGGTGGACTGAGCAAGACCGAGGAGGCTTAATCGTGTCCGATCGTCCCAAGGCATCTGCTCCCAAGACGCCAGTTTCCGCGGCGCCTGCGCGCAAAGCTGCCGCTGCGGGAGCGCCTGCAGCAAAGAACGGCACCGGTTCGTGGCTGGCTGGCTTTATCACCCGCGCCGCCGCCGGTATCGTCTACGCCGTTGTCTTTATCCTGTGTCTGGTTTTGGGCATCGTCCCCACGGCCATCTTTGTTTCTGTCATGAGCGGTCTGTGCTGCTATGAGTTTTTCCGTATGACAAGGCTCGATGGCAAGATGGCTAACGAGCGCATGGGTATCGCTGCCGCCGTACTCTTTCCGCTTTCGGCGTTGGGCGATTCGATGTTGCTGAATGCCCTGCTTTTTGCCCTGATGCTCGCTGTGGGCATTTGGTATGTCTGGTCGCCGCGTACCCGTATCTCTGATGTGGCCGTGACGCTCATGGGTCCCATCTACACTGGCTTTATGCTGTCGGCTATCGTGTTGCTGCGCGATGCCGTGCCCGGTTTTGCCGGCGCTCTACTTTCGGTGGGCGTTTGCGCGTCCCTTTGGGTCTCCGATTCGTTTGCCTACATCGTGGGCAGTCGTATCGGCAAGCACAAGATGGTTCCCAAGATCTCACCCAAAAAGAGCTGGGAGGGGTTTGTCGGCGGCATCCTGGGCTCGGTTTTGATTTGGCTCATCCTGTGGGCGACGCACTTCTACAAGCTCAGCCTGCCCTATGCGCTGCTGTGCGGCGTGGTCGTGTCCATTTTGGGCGTTATCGGCGACCTTATCGAGTCGCGCATCAAGCGCGGTGTGGGCGTTAAGGATTCCGGTAACCTTATCCCGGGCCACGGCGGCATGCTCGATCGTAGCGATTCGCTTATCTTTGGCTGCATTACCGCGCAGCTGCTTTTGATGATCGGAGGCGTGCTGTAATGTCATTCCAGACGACGTATGGCCCCGATGGACGCCTCCGTGTTGCCATCCTGGGTTGTACGGGCTCTATCGGCACCCAGGCACTCGATGTGTGCCGTCAGCATGCCGATCGACTACAGGTGACGGCGCTGTCCGTTAATTCCAGCACCTCGGATCTCGTTGCCGCTGCCCGCGAGTTCTCGGTTCCGGCGGTTGCCGTGGCCGATGTCGCTCATGGTGATGACGCCGTGCTGCAGGAGTTGCCCGAGGGAACGAAGCTCGGCGTTGGTGCGCAGGCGGTTTGCGAGCTCGCGCGTCGCGACGATGTCGACTGCGTGCTCGTCGCTATTGTGGGCGCCGCCGGTCTCGAGGCGAGCCATGCGGCCTTGACCTCGAATAAGCGTCTTGCCCTTGCCAACAAGGAGTCCCTCGTCGTCGGTGGCGACTTGCTTATGCCGTTGGCGCAACCGGGCCAGCTTATTCCGGTCGACTCTGAGCACTCTGCCATCTTCCAGTGCTATCTGGGGGAGAACCCGCGCGAGGCTCATTGTATTTGGCTCACCTGCTCGGGCGGTCCGTTCTTTGGCCGTACGCGCGACGAGCTCGATCGCGTGACGCGTGCCGATGCCCTCGCACATCCCACGTGGGCCATGGGTGCCAAGATCACCATCGACTCCGCCACCCTCATGAACAAGGGCCTGGAGCGCATTGAGGCCATGCATCTGTTTAACTGCGACCTCGATTTCATTAACGTGGTCGTGCAGCGTCAGTCCAAGATTCACTCTATGGTCGAGTTCGCCGACGGCTCCGTGATGGCGCATCTCGGTGCTTCCGACATGCGTATTCCCATCCAGTTCGCGTTCTCGTATCCCGAGCGTTGGGATACCCCGGCGCCTCGTATCGATTTTCGCGAGTTGGGACAGCTCACGTTTGATGCTGCCGACATGGATACCTTCCGCTGTCTGGCGCTGGCCGAGCGTGCCGGCAAGACGGGTGGCACCATGCCGTGCGTGCTCAATGCCGCCAACGAGGTTGCCGTCGATGCCTTCCTGCACGATGGCTGCAGCTTTACCGATATCGATCGCATTGTGGAATCCTGCATGGATGCCCACGATATGCAGGCGGTCGATTCGTTTGAGCAGCTTCGCGACATCGATGCGTGGGCGCGTGAAAAGGCTGCGCAGGTGCTCGCCGCAACCCGTTCCTAACCCATAAGGATTGCTTTTTCGTTTTATGGATACTGTTCTGAGCGTTCTCTCATCGGTCTTTTGGGGCCTGCTGATGCTTTCCGTCCTCGTGTTTTTGCACGAGGGCGGCCACTTTTTGGCGGCGCGTGCCTGCGGCGTCCGTGTGACCGAGTTCTTTTTGGGCCTGCCGTGTCGCTTTGACATCCATTACACGTCGCGTCGCATTGGAACCAAGTTTGGCGTGACCCCGCTGCTGCTGGGTGGCTACGCTGCCATCTGCGGTATGGATCCGACCGAGGTCTCATGCGCCGATCGCGTGCTCGCGGCTATCTATCGTCATGGTCGCATGACCGTGGCCGACCTTGCTGTCGAGCTCGAGCTTTCCGAGGAGGATGTGCTCGAGGCATGCGCCTTGCTCTTGGGTTGGGGCTCCATCGCGCCCTGGTATGAGGAAGGGGAGAAGCCCTCACCGAGCTACTATCCCACCAAGTATCAGACACTGCCTCGAGACGCTACGGGTTACACCACCTTTGACGGCCGCCGGTTCGATCGAGAGCATGCGACTGCCGAGGGCGATGTGTGGGAGCTGCCGTGCGGCGAGGCTGATTTCTTGGCGCAAGAGCGCTCGCACACCTATCTTGGCCAGGGCTTTCTCAAGCGTGCCTTTATGCTGCTCGCGGGCATTATTGTCAATATCCTGACGGGCTTTTTGCTCCTTATGAGCATCTATTCCATTGCGGGTGTCACCGTGCCGATCGATACCAACGTGATCGGTCAGGTTGACGATGGGTCTATTGCCGCCAAGGCGGGTATCGAGTCCGGTGATGCGATCCTTTCGGTTGACGGTGACTCATGTTCCACTTGGATGGACGTCTACGATGCCATCGGCAAGGCCGCCGGTAAGGACGATATCGCTATTGAGTATGAGCGCGATGGCAAGCAGTGCTCGACCTCGGTCGCACTCAAAGAGGGCGAACGTCTGGGCGTTTATGCCTCTACGCAGGTGGTCCGTTTGGACCCCATCACCTCGGCGCGTCTGTCATTCTCCTATGTTGTGCAGACCGCGGATGGCGTTATTCGCCTACTTCAGCCGCAGCATACGATGGAGATCCTCGATCAGTCCTCTTCGATCGTGGGTATTAGCGTCATGTCCTCGCAGGCAGCTGCTGCCGGTCCCATCACGTTCTTGTCGTTTGCCGCGCTCATTTCGTTCTCACTGGGCTTTATGAACTTGCTGCCCATCCCGCCGCTCGACGGCGGCAAGTTAGTCATCGAGATTATTCAAAAGATTGCGGGTCGCGAGCTGCCTCTCAAGGCTCAGACGATTGTGAGCTATGTGGGCATCGCGCTCTTCGCACTGCTGTTTGTCTATATGCTTCGTTCCGACATCCTTCGATTTATTCTGTAGGGGAGTGTTTGGATTGTCTCTATCCCATTCTTTGCCGCGCGAGTTGACGCGCCCCGTGCATGTGGGCGGCGTGCAGATCGGCGGCGGCGCGCCGGTGGTGGTTCAGTCCATGACCTGCACCGATACCGCTGATGCCCAGGCAACGCTTGCGCAAGTGTGCGCGTTGGCGCAGGCTGGCTGCGATATCGTGCGTGTGAGCGTGCCCACCGAGGCCGCGCTCGAGGGCTTTCGTACCATCTGTGCTGAGTCTCCGGTGCCGATTGTTGCCGATATTCACTTTAACCATAAGCTCGCCATCGGCGCCGTCGAGGCTGGTGCCGCCAAGCTGCGCATCAATCCCGGCAATATCGGTGATTGGGCTAAGGTCGATGCCGTCATCGACGCCGCCGGCGCTGCGGGCTGTGCGATTCGCATCGGTGTCAACGCCGGTTCACTCGAGCAGGATATCGCCGAGCGCGATGACCTCACGCAGCCCGAAAAGCTCGTGATGTCGAGCGAGCGTTTCGTCAAGCACTTTGAGGACCGCGGATTTACGAACATTGTGCTTTCGGCTAAGGCCCATAGCGTGCAAACGACGCTCGATACCTATCGAGCCCTGTCGCGTGAGATTCCCCACGTTCCGCTTCACCTGGGCGTAACCGAGGCGGGTACCAAACTCCAGGGCACCATCAAGAGCTCTGTAGGCTTGGGTATCTTGCTTTCCGAAGGCATCGGTGACACCATGCGTGTGTCGCTCACGGCCGATCCGGTCGAGGAGCCGCCGGTCGCCTGGGGAATTCTACAGTCGCTGGGCCTGCGTCGCCGTGGTCCCGAGATTGTCTCGTGCCCCACGTGCGCCCGCTGCCAGGTTAACCTCATTCCCATCGCCGAGGAGGTCACCGAGCGGCTTAAGAACTACTCCGCGCCGCTTTCGATCGCCGTGATGGGGTGTGCCGTTAATGGCCCCGGCGAGGCTTCCGACGCCGACCTAGGCGTGGCCTGTGGACGAGGTCAGGGCCTGCTCTTTTCGCATGGCCAGATCATTGGTAAAGTAGCTGAGGATCAAATTGTCGACGCGCTGATGGCCGGGGTCGACAAACTTATTGAGGAGAAGTAAATGACTCGAGCAATGTATATGTCTAAGCTCTATGCGCCGACGCTTAAAGAGGATCCGGCGGACGCCGAGCTCGCCAGCCACCGCCTGCTGCTCCGTGCCGGCATGATCCGCAAAGAGGCCGCCGGTCTGTATTCCTACCTGCCGCTTGCTTGGCGCTCGATCCGCAAGATCGAGAATATCGTGCGAGACGAGATGGACGCTGCCGGCGCCCAGGAGCTTATGATGCCTATCATGGTCGACGCCGAGTTGTGGCGTGAGTCCGGCCGCATTGACGCCTATGGCAAGGAGCTTGTGCGCTTTGACGACCGTCACGGTCGCGAGTTCGTCCTTGGCCCCACGCACGAGGAGACCGTCACGGCCCTGGTGCGCAACGAGCTGCGCTCCTACAAACAGCTGCCCGTCAACCTTTACCACATTCAGGACAAGTTCCGCGACGAGTTCCGTCCCCGCTTTGGCCTGATGCGCGGCCGCGAGTTCATCATGAAGGACGCCTACAGCTTCTCCGCCACGCAGGAGAGTCTGCAGGAGGAGTACGACAAGATGAAGCAGGCCTACGCCAACATCTGCGAGCGCTGCTACATCAAGGCTCTGCCCGTTGTCGCCGACTCCGGCGAGATCGGCGGCGACACCTCCGTCGAGTACATGGCTCTGGCCGAGGCCGGCGAGGCCTCGCTGGTCTACTGCGATGATTGCGGCTTTGCTGCCGACGACGAGGCGGCAAGCACCAAGGTCGTCGTGACTGAGGGCTCCGGTGACGGTACGCTTACCAAGGTTGAGACTCCGGGCATGGGCACCATTGAGGCCGTCGCCAAGTTCTTCGGTTTCCCCGAGAACGGTACGCGAAAGTCGCTGGCGCTCATCGACGCCGAGGGCAAGCCGGTCGTGGCCATTGTTCCGGGCGACCACGAGCTCAATGACTGCAAGGCCGAGCATGTCTTTGGCAAGGGCTATCGCATGATGACCGACGAGGAGCTTCAGGCGAATGGCCTGCACAAGGGCTTTATCGGACCGGTCAACCTGCCCGAGGGCATCCGTCTGGTGTGCGACGAGAGCCTGCGCGAGTCCAAGCAGTGGGCCTGCGGTGCCAACGAGGTCGATTATCACTTTACTGGTGCCTGCCCCGAGCGCGATTTTACCGTCGACGAGTGGGCCGATCTTGTCACCGTCGTTGCCGGCGATCCCTGCCCGCACTGCGGCAAGCCGCTCTCTGCTGCCCGTGGCATCGAGGTCTCCCAGGTCTTCCAGCTGGGCACCAAGTATTCCGAGGCCATGGGTGCCACCTTTATGGACGAGGATGGCAAGGAAAAGCCGCTTATCATGGGTTGCTACGGCGTGGGCGTGTCCCGCTCGCTTGCTGCCGTCGTGGAGCAGCACAACGACGAGCACGGTATTGTCTGGCCGGTCTCCGTCGCCCCTTACGAGGTCGCGGTGATTCCGCTCGACCCCAAGAAGGAGGAGTGCGCTACCGTCTGCGAGCAGATTGTTGATGGCCTGTGCGCCGAGGGTATCGAGGTCGTCGTCGACGACCGCGATGAGCGTCCCGGATTTAAGTTTGCCGACAACGATCTTATGGGCTTCCCGTATCAGGTGGTTCTGGGCAAGCGCGGCCTTAAGAACGGCACCGTTGAGCTCAAGGACCGTGCCACGGGCGAGCGCGAGGATGTGGCGATTGACGAGGTCGTCGCCAAGGTTGCCGAGCTGGTGAAGGCTGCCCGCCGTTAATCGACGATTTCGCTTGTAGTTCGATATACGGGACGGCCCCGCATTTCTCCAGATCGGGGGGATGCGGGGCCGTCCTTTTATCTTGCCTGCGTGTTCAATCGCTAAAAGGGAAACCCCGCAGCCCATGTGAGCTGCGGGGTTTCCTTTGTGCCTCAGATGCGAAATAAATCGCTCAGATATTACTGATAATCGACGACGTCGATCCAGTTCTTCAGGAACTCATCGTTCACATTGCGCTTGCGAGCGAGCTCGGAAGCGGCGACGATGCTCGTCCACTGACGCACGACCTGCATGGGCATGTCGGCGCGGTCGCAGTAGAGCTCCAGGTAGGCCTCGGCCTGGTCCTTGCTGTTGAGGGCAAAGAGCAGGTAGGTGGTAGCAACGTCGGCAGCAGGGGAGCCCTGGGTGGCGTGTGCCCAGTCGCAGACATACAGCTGGCCGTCGTCGCCGACGATGACGTTAGAGGGGTTGAAGTCGCCGTGGCAGACCTTGAACTCCTTGGTCATGCCGTCCAGACGCTCCTGAAGGTTGTAGCGCGTGGTGGCATTGAGCTGATCGAGGCTGTCGATCATGCGGGCGAACTTGTCGCGCTGACGGTTGAGCAGCGGGGAGGTGTAGCCGTGGATCTCGATCTGGAGGTCGACGAACATCTCGAGGTACTCACCAAAGCGCTGGGGCTCGGCAGTCATCTTCTCGGCAAGGGTGGTGCCCGGAACCTTCTCGGTCACGAGCGCCCAGCCGTTGGCGTTCTCGAGCTGGGAAACCTCGAGAGCCTTGGGGCTGCGGATGCCGCACTCATTGATGCGGGCAAGATTCAAAGCCTCGTTGAACACGTCGGAGACAGGCTTGGTCTCGTTAAAGACCTTGACGATCTTGTCGCCCAGGTCGTAAACGACCTTGTTGCCACGGCGGACGAGCTCGGTCTTGGAATCGGGTAGCAGCATGGTTGCATCCTTTCAACGATGCGATAGAAGCGACGGCGGGGGTGTGTGAAACACCCGTGCACCCCCGCCGTTAAAAACCGTGCTAAAACTAGCAGACGGCGTAGTCCTGAGGCTCGCGGCCGTAGTAGGCGTCCAGGTAGAGCTCCTTGATCTCGCTCATGAGCGGGTAGCGCGGGTTAGCGCCGGTGCACTGGTCGTTGAATGCCTGCTCGGTCATCTCGTCAAGGGTGTCGAGGAAGTACTGCTCGTCAACACCGTAGTCGGCGATGGTCTTCTTGACGCCGATGAAGTCCTTGAGCTCCTCGAGCTTCGTGATGAAGTTCTCGAAGACCTCCTTGTCGTCCTTGCCCTCGATGCCGCAGTACTTGGCCATCTCGGCGTAGTTGTGCAGCGCGTTGGGGTAAGGATACTGGGAGAAGGTACCCATCTTGACGGGAGCCTCGGCGGCGTTGTAGCGCATGACGCGGGTTAGGATGACGGCGTTGGCGAGGCCGTGGGGCAGGTGATGGAAGGCGCCGAGCTTGTGGGCCATGGAGTGGTTGAGGCCCAGGAAGGCGTTGGCGAAGGCCATACCGGCCATGCAGGAGGCGTTGTGCATCTCCTCGCGGGCGTGCGGGTCCTTGGCGCCGTTCGTGAAGCTGGAGGGCAGGTTCTCGAAGACGAGCTTGGCAGCGCGCTCGGAGAGGCCCTTGGTGTAGTCGGAAGCCATGATGGAGACGTAGGACTCGATGGCGTGGGTCATGACGTCGATGCCGGAGGCAGCGGTCAGGCCGCGAGGGGCGGTCATGCAGTTGTCGGCGTCGACGATAGCCATGTTGGGGAGCAGCGCGTAGTCGGCGAGCGGCCACTTGATGCCGGTCTCCTTGTCGGTGATGATGGCGAACGGCGTGCACTCGGAACCGGTGCCCGAAGAGGTCGGGACGGCGACGAAGTAGGCCTTCTTGCCCATCTCGGGGAAGGTGAAGATACGCTTGCGGATGTCCATGAAGTCCATGGCCATGTCCTCAAACTTGCACTCGGGGTGCTCGTACATCATCCACATGATCTTGCCGGCGTCCATAGCGGAGCCACCGCCGACGGCGATGATGACGTCCGGCTCAAAGAGAGCCATCTGCTTGGCGCCGCGACGTGCGCACTGCAGCGACGGATCGGGCTCGACGTCGTAGAAGCAGTCGTGGGCGATGCCCATCTCGTCGAGCTTGGCCTCGATGGCGCGGGTGTTGCCATTCTTGAAGAGGAACTGGTCGGTGACGATGAAGGCGCGCTTCTTGCCCATGACGTTGCCAAGCTCGTCGAGGGCGACGGGCGTGGAACCCTTCTTGAAGTAGACCTTCTCGGGAGCGCGGAACCACAGCATGTTCTCACGGCGCTCGGCCACAGTCTTAACGTTGATCAAGTGCTTCACCCCAACGTTCTCGGAGACGGAGTTGCCGCCCCAGGAGCCGCAGCCCAGGGTCAGAGACGGCTTCATGCCAAAGTTGTACAGGTCACCGATGCCACCGTGCGAGGACGGGGTGTTGATGACGATACGGCAGGCCTTCATGACGTGCTCGAACAGGCTGATCTTCTCGGCCTGGGCGGGGTGCACGTACAGAGAGGCGGTGTGGCCCGGGCCACCGGCGAGCACCAGGTGCTCAGCCTTGTCGACGGCCTCCTGGAAGTCCTTGGCGTGGTACATGGCCAGGACCGGGGAGAGCTTCTCGTGGGAGAACTCCTCCTTGGCGGGGTCGGTGGAGGTGACCTCGGCGATCAGGATCTTGGTCTTGGCGGGAACCTCGATGCCGGCGAGCTCGGCGATCTTGGCGGCAGCCATGCCGGGGATGCGGTGATCGAGGGCGCCGTTCTTGAACATGGCGGCACGCAGGGCCTCCATCTCGGCACCCTGCTTGACGAAGTAGCAGCCGCGCTTCTGGAACTCGGCCTTGACCTGGTCATAGATGGTGTCGATGACGGTCACGGACTGCTCGGAAGCGCAGATCATGCCGTTGTCGAAGGTCTTGGAGTGGATGATGGAGTTGACGGCGAGCAGCACGTCGGCGGTGTCGTCGATGACGACCGGGGTGTTACCGGCGCCAACGCCCAGGGCGGGCTTGCCCGAGGAGTATGCAGCCTTGACCATGCCCGGGCCACCGGTGGCGAGGATGATGTCGACGTCGCGCATGACCATGTTGGTCAGCTCGATGGAGGGGACATCGACCCAGCCGATGATGCCCTCGGGGGCGCCGGCCTTGACGGCGGCGTCAAGCACGAGCTTGGCGGCGGCGATGGTGCACTTGGCGGCTGCCGGGTGCGGGGAGATGATGATGGCGTTGCGGGTCTTCAGGCTGATCAGCGTCTTGAAGATCGCGGTGGAGGTGGGGTTGGTCGTCGGGATGACGGCGCCCACGATGCCGATGGGCTCGGCGATCTTGGTGATGCCGTAAGCCTCGTCGCGCTCCAGGACACCACAGGTCTTGGTGTTCTTGTAAGCGTTGTAGATGTACTCTGCGGCGTAGTGGTTCTTGATGACCTTGTCCTCAAGAACGCCGCGGCCGGTCTCCTCGATGGCCATCTTCGCCAACGGGATACGAGCCTTGTTGGCGGCCATGGCGGCCTCATAGAAGATCTTGTCGACCTGCTCCTGCGTGTACGTAGCAAAAAGCGCCTGGGCCTCTCGCATCTGAGCGAGCTTAGCCTCAAGCGCCTCTACGTTGTCCACAATTTCTGGATAGATACTGTACCCGTTCTGATGTTCGGGCTTCAGATACAGCGCCCAG
>CABUDB010000003.1 GCA_902490245.1 uncultured Collinsella sp. | reverse complement strand
GATCAAAGACGAACGAAACGAAATCCTCCAGATCAATCGAAGCAGCCTGCACCAGATCGACAATAGCCTCTTCGAGACTCTCCTCTTGAGCAACCAAGTCAATATCTCTTGTGACACGTGCATCGAGTGTTCGCGCCAGGACGCTTTGACCGCCCTTGAGCACAAAGCTGCCGTCATCTTCTGAAAAAACGCGACATAGGAAGCGATGAAAGTAGAAACCGACGATTGCCCGATTAGTATCCATTGGTGATTCTCTTGCGGCATTCCTAACAGCCATCTCCAATGCGGCAGGCGTTTTGTACTTCACCATGTCCTCCGTTTCGCATTACCCGTTCAGTACCATCAGCAAAGGCGCCATCAGCTCGCGTCGTTTGGCGGTTTTAGAGTTCTCCTCTACAAGATCCTTCAGCCGTTGTATATCGAGTCCACGTCCAAGCGCGTCGTGATAGGCATCGATAATTAATGAGGGATCCTCGCAATCGAGGCAAAGATCGACAAGCGTGCGCTCGGGTTTAGTTACCGGCAGGCCGTCGAGCCAAACGATGTCCCGCTCAGCAATCTCGCGCTTTACAAAAGAAAGGGATTCGTTTCTTGTATTGATACGCATGGGCGCGGTCATCCTGTAGGGGGACAGATAGAAATCGCCCATTTGCTGCAGGTTCGCCGCTGTCGTACCGCTCACGGCGATGCCATCCCACTGACGTTTTCTCTCCCACGCGCAAAGGGAGGGATTGGTGAGCTTCCAAAAGGCGTTGAGTTCGTCGGTGTCTCGGCGCTGCGTTCCAGACATCCGGTAGGCGCCGTGGCATATCCGTTCAAGACGCCCTGCGCGGCATGAGTGCGCCAGCGCATCTCGAGAGATGTCCATGCGAGCCGCCTGGGCTGTGGTGAACACGCCCTCGCTCTCGGAAAGCTCGCTTATCGCCGCTATGTTGCTAAAGTACTTCATGCTGCAATTGTAGGATATTTTCATACTTTTGCAACGTGATTTTAATTCCGTATGATTGGCACGCCTCGCTTATCTCATTTTTGCCGCCGGTTTATCATCCGCTCACCATCCCCCACCGCCGCGCAAAAACTCATCCAACATTAATCTTGGCTCAAGAATCGCTTAATCTATAACCTGCACTATAGAGTTCGACCAAGGGCGGGGCGGCGCAACGCAAACCGCCGAACGCAACGCTCGCGCCCGAGCAAATTGCCCGGCGTCGCGCCCATCGAACGAAAGGACAGGTCATGGACGACCTCGAAAAAGTTGAAACCATCCGCACCAAGTGCAACGTGAGTTACACCGATGCCAAGGCGGCGCTCGACGCTGCCGACGGCAACGTTTTGGATGCCATCATTTGGCTCGAGTCGCAGGGCAAGACCCAGACCACGTCGGCGCATGCCGCCACCGAGTCCGCGCCAGTCGATGAGCCCTCTGCCGAGATGGTCGCCGCGCAGGTCGCTTACGAAAAGTCGAGCGAAAAGACCGACTTCTCCAAGAAGATGGACAGCGTGTGGGAGTACCTCAAAAAGCTCTTCCGCCTGAGTCTGGACACCAAGTTTATCGCCACGCGCCGCGATGCGATCATCCTCAACATCCCCATCCTGATCCCCATCGTCGCGCTGTTTGCCTGGGGCGCCACGATATGGCTGATGCTGATTGGCCTGTTCTTTGGCATGCGCTACCGCATCGACAGCGACGGCGACGTGCCCGGCAGCATCAACAACCTTATGGATAGCGCTGCTAACGCTGCGGACGACATCAAGCAAAATCTGAACGACGACAAGTAATCGCAGACGGGGGCACGTATGGCACGGATCCTGATTGTAGAGGACGAGGAGAAAATCGCCCGCTTTGTGACGCTCGAGCTGGAGCACGAGGGCTACCAGGTGGAGCACGCCGCCGATGGCCGCACCGCTGTGGACCTGGCACTGGAGCGCGACTACGACCTGATTCTGCTCGATGTGCTGTTGCCGCAGCTCAACGGCATGGAGGTGCTGCGGCGCGTGCGCAAGCACAAGGATGTGCCGGTGATCATGGTCACCGCGCGCGATGCCGTGATGGACAAGGTGGCCGGGCTCGATGCCGGCGCCGACGATTACCTGACCAAGCCATTTGCGATTGAGGAGCTGTTCGCACGAATCCGCGTGGCGCTGAAGCGCTCGGAGGCCGTGCGGGCGGCTTCGGGCGTTGGCGGCGTTGGGGCCGGGGAGGGCGCTACGGGTGCCGGTGCCGCCGCGACGTCCCCGGCTAGCGACTCGGCCAAGACCTCTGCCGTGCCCTCCCCCACCGCGCTCACCGTGGGCTCGGTTGCGCTCGACCCCGACCGCCGCGAAGTCACGGTCGGCGGCTCGCCCATCGCGCTCACGGCTCGCGAGTTCGACGTCCTCGCCCTGCTTATGGCGCACGCCGGCACCGTGCTCACGCGCGAGCGCATCGCGCACGAGGCGCTGGGCTACGACTACGTGGGCGACACTAACAACGTCGACGTGCACATCGCGCACCTGCGCGCCAAGATTGAAGACGCCGGCGGCGCCCGCATCATCCAGACCGTGCGCGGGGTGGGCTATGTCTGCCGTACGTAACGCCGAGGCCAAGCGCGTCACCTCCATCGCCCGCGCCATCAACTGGAGCTATATGTGGCGCCGTCTGATGAGCTACGTCTGGCTGGATCTGTTACTACTGCTTGTTGCGGCGGCGATCCTCGTCTATGGCTACAACCAGACACTGCCCGACGGCGCGTTTACCGCGGGGTGGATCCCCAGCGCCGCCGTTCACGGCATGTCGCTGACGCCCGCACGCGGCTGGGACCCGGCAACGCTCACCTATACCGTCGAGCTTGCACGTACCACCAAAACCTTCCCCCTCGCGCAGGACCTCGTCGCGCTATGGCCTCTCTACCTTGTCGTTGTGGGTTGGCAGGTCATCGGTGTGCTCAACATGCTCGGCGGTGCCCGCCGTGTGCGCCGCACCATGGCACCGCTCAACGACCTGGCCCTGCGCGTGGATGAGCTCGGGCGCATGCAGCTCTCCGGCGGCAAGATGGAAACACTCGAGCAGGCCATCGAGCGCGCAAGCGTCGACTCGCCGAGCGTCACCACCGGCGATGCCGATCTGGCGAGTATCGAGGTCGCGCTCAACCGCCTGCTGCGCCAGATGCAAGAGGCAAAGCTGCAGCAGATGCGCTTTGTCAACGACGCGAGCCACGAACTGCGCACGCCCATCGCGGTGATTCAGGGCTACGTGAACATGCTTGACCGCTGGGGCAAAGACGACCCGGACGTGCTGGCGGAATCCATCGCCTCGCTCAAGGCCGAAAGCGAGCATATGCAGGAGCTCGTGGAGCAGCTGCTGTTTTTGGCGCGCGGCGATGCCGGCCGCACGGTCCTGCGGCGTGCGAATACCAACTTGGCTGCACTGGTCGGTGAGGTTTGCGAAGAATCGCAGATGATTGATGCCGGGCACACATATCGGCTGGCGTACGATGTCACACTTACCAGCGACCCGAGCTGCGATGCGTCCGTCGACGTGGCGCTTGTAAAGCAGGCTCTGCGCGTAATCGTGCAAAATGCCGCCAAGTACTCGGATGCGGGAACGACCGTCACATTTGGTATAACGCCCGATGCGGGCACGGGCGCGATCAACATAAGTGTTGAGGACGAGGGCATCGGCATGAACCAGGAATCCGCAGCTCACGCGTTCGAGCGGTTCTACCGTGCCGACAACGCACGCGATGCCGGCGCACAGGGTTCGGGCCTGGGGCTTGCTATCGCCAAGTGGATCGTCGATAGCCACGGCGGCGTCATCGGCGTGACCTCGGTCGAGGGCGTCGGCAGCCGCTTTACGATTCGCCTGCCGCGGTAGGGAGGTCCTACGAATCGAAGGTGAATGGTTTCCCGCGAAGTGAACGACCTATTTTGGACCCCCGAAGCATCCGCACTTTTTGGCGCCAAAACCGCGGGAAATACCTGACAAAACCGCAGGAAACGGTGCCTCCAAAGTGTCGATGCTTCAGGGGTTCGATTTCACTCGTTCACTTCGCGGAAAGCCATTCACCTTCGTTTTACGGCAGCCCGTCAGTCACCCTCTCGGCATTAAAAATGGGGCAAGGCCACGCGCCTTACCCCATTTTTCGTTAGCTAAAGCAGCTTGTGCGCTATTCGCGGCACAGATGCACGGCGAAGCCGGCGAACTCGCGCTTAAAGTACACGAGCTTGGTGCCGCCGTCGGGCAGCAACGCGCGCGACTCCTCGTTGACCTCGAGTCCCCGCTCGGCAAACCACTTCTCGGCCGCATCGATGTCATTGACGGCAAAGCCGATGTGGCCCTTGGCGCCACGACCGTTCTGCTTCATGACCTCGATCAGCGAATCGTTAAAGTACGAAACCGGGGTCTCGATAACGGGCAAGCCCATCATCGTCGAGAACAGCTCCGCGATCTCCAAGGCGTCTGCCGGGTCGGTGGCGTTAATGCCCACATGGGCAACGCGCATGCCAAAGAGCTCGACCGGATTGGCGTTCTGCTCATTCATACAGGTAGCGCCTACTGAGCCATGACGTCGAGAACGGCCTTCTCGGCAGCGACGCGGTTCATGCCGGTCATGAAGGGCACGCCGCTCACGTACGGGCAGGTGAGGCCCTCGGGGGCAACGGTGGTGGCGATCAGCAGGTCGGCGCCCTCGTCGCAGCAGTCCTTGGCCTCGGAGATGGCACACTGCACGATCTCGTACTTGTCGGCATAACCGTTGGCGTCGAGCAGAGTGGCGACCTTCTGGGCAACAAGCGTGGAAGTGGCAGCGCCAGCACCGCAAGCCAAAACGATCTTCTTCATAGGTAGTGTCTCCCTTCATGGTTTACTTTAGGTAAGTGTACCGCAGCGAGCGATGGTACTCGGCCTCGATGCACTTTTGTACCAGTTTGTCTGCGCGCTGCGTATAATACATCTAGTACGTGTTGTCATACCGCTTGTTTTACGAGCGACTAAGGACCCAAATATGCCCGATTCCCGCACACTCTGGACCGCCGTCGTCATCATTTGTATCGCCGTGTCGGTGTTCTTTAGCGTCAAAAAACGCACCACGTTTAAACGCCTGCAGCAGCTCATGGCCGCCAAGCAGTGGGACGAGTTCGATCGTTTGCTCGACGGCAAACTCACCAGCATGCTGTACCCACGCTATAACCGCGACTACCTGCGCCTGAACTCCTATCTGCTGCGCGAGGACCACAAGCGCGCCGACGAGATGTTCGACCTGCTGCTGGGGCTCAACCTCCCCAAGATGCAGCGCGTCGACCTGGTGATTAAGGCCTTTAACTACTACGTTGGCCAGGAGGACCGCAAAAAGTCCAAGGAGCTGTTGCACGAGATCAAGGGCTTTGAGGGCGGTCAGGCCGAGGCGGTCGCACACGAATGCCAGCTGATGTACGACACGATGATCCTCAAGCGCCATAACGACATCCCCGAGCTGGAGCGTATGCTCAAGGAGGCCGGTGACGACAAGGTCAAGAGCTGCCGCCTGGAATACCTGCTGGCCCTGCAGTACAAGAACAAGGGCGACGAAGCCAAGTTCCAGGAGTTCCTGGAGAAGTCGGGCCAACACTCGATGGCCGTCAACGCGTAACGGACGGCTTGTGCTAGACTTCTAGTCTTACGGGGGCGTGGCGGAATTGGCATACGCAGGAGACTTAAAATCTCTCGCCGCAAGGATTGTGGGTTCGAGTCCCACCGCCCCTACCATGTATTGTTTACGGGCCCGTGTCCCCCAGGGATGCGGGCCCGTTTCTTTTGGACGCCGGTGGGGCTCGAACCCGCGAGGGGGCGAGCGTCAAGCGGACGCGCAGCGTCCGTAGTGAGCCGGCGAGGGCGCCGACAGGCGGCCGAAGCCGGTGCGTATTTGCGCAGCAAATGCGCGGACGTCCCACCGCCCTTACCATTTGGCTTTTACGGGCCCGTGTCCCTTTGGGATGCGGGCTCGTTTCTTTCGGACGCCGTCAAGCCTCTAAGTTGCGGTGGAATAGGGACTGTTTGGGGCCCGAAAGGGCGATTTTAGTCCGTATTTCACCGCAACTTATTGGAGGGTGCTCAGGCTCGGGGTCCAGGCGATGGTGGGGGTCGCGCCGTCGAGAACCTCGTTGATGGTGGCGGCCATGCCGGCGAGGAGGCTGTTCTCACTTACGGTGAGCGTCTTGTAGCCGCCGGCTCGCATGAGCTCGCGAATCACCACGACGCCGGCCAGAATCACGCCCGCGCGTTTGGGCTGTACACCCGGTAGCGCGGCGATACCCTCCACATCCAGCGCGGACATACGCTCGATGGCAGCCGAAACCTGCTCCATCGAAAGCTCGCGCAGGTGCACAAAGCTCGAATCATACGGCTCCAGCTCGTGGACCAGAGCCACCAGCGTAGTCACCGTGCCGCCCACCGCGACTAAGCGTTCGGCGCGCTCAAAGTCGACAGGCAGGCCTTCAAAATAGGCGGCAAACTGCTCGCCTGCCCACGCGGCAGCGGCAGCAAGCTCGCCATCCGCGGGCGGCAACGCGGAGAAAAAGCGCTCCGTCACACGACGGCAGCCAATGTCCAGCGAGCGCGTTCCCTCCAGCGCAAAGACGCCGCGCTCCGGTGCATAGACGCCCGTCGCGAGCTCCGTGGATCCGCCGCCCGAATCGGCAACGATGATGCGCTCGCCAGCAAAGTCGTGCGCCACGCCAAAAAACGTCAGGCGCGCCTCGACCTCGCCCGGAATCACCTGCGGCTCGAGCCCCAGCTTGCGCAAACCATCCAGCAGCAGCGCGGCGTTGGACGCATCGCGCGCGGCACTCGTGCACGTGGTGCAGACGCACGCGGCCCCAAAGGCACGGGCCTCGTCCACAAACATGCGGCACGCAGCGAGCACGCGCTCAACAGCCGCCTCGCAAAAGCACCCCGTCGCGTCCACGCCCTCGCCCAAGTCGGTAATCTCGGTATGCTTGGACGATTTCACAATCGCCCCGCCCTCGACCTGGGCCAGCCCCAGTCGCGTCGACACCGTTCCCAGGTCCAGCCCCGCCACTTTATATCGTTTGCAATTCGTCATTGCGGGCTCCCCTTCTGGGCGCTACTTGCCGTTGGACACGACCGTCTGGCCCTCGACGCCGTTAAATCCAAACAGCATATCGAGCGTCTGAATGTACCACGGCGCGTCCTTGCCGACCTCTTCGATCTCTTTGGCGACTTCGCTGGCCTTCTTGGCGTTCGAGGACTTTCTGCTCGACGACGAATCCGAATCATCGTCCAGGCCCAGCACTTCAATCCTCTTCTCGCCGGGCATCGCCATGCCCAGTTCCCGTGCCCGATCCTTAATGCCCTCTTCCGAGAGCCACTTGTCAGTGTCTTTTTTCATCTCATCTTTGTATTGCTCGCGAATCTCGACCTGCTTGGCCAAGATGTCGTTCGAGCGTTTTGCAACGTACAGGTCGCGCACGGGGAAATACAGGCTCACGAGCGCCAGAGCCACCACGATACCGATAAACAGCGGACGCAGAGAGCCATGCGTAAAGTCATAGATTGCCTTGACCACCGCATTGTCGTTGGCGTAGCGCATAAAGTCCGAGCCCGAAAGACGGCTCGAAGGCCTGCTCGATTTGTCGTGTGCCTGAGTCGAGGGACGCGATGCATGCGACGAACGTGGCGGGCGCACCGGTCCATCTGCCGAAGTATTCGATTGAGCATTGGGGCGCGAGGTGCTTGTCGGGCGCTGCGCGGAGCGGTCGGCACCGGCGTAGGCGGACCCACCGAGCTGCACCGTGCGCGCACGGCGAGGCGACGGCTCACGCGAACCGACGGAATAGTACCTGTTGTCATAAATCTGATCCATGTGCGCCTTGTGCGGTTGAGGTTTGTTTGCGCTAAGTATTCTAGTTATAGCACGAGCACACGCAACGCCTTCGGCGGCCTTTGCTCGACATAAAAAAGGCGCTGAGCCATATGGCCCAGCGCCCAATGGTGCTCAACAGCGCCCGGCTGGAGCAAGGCGAATCCGAGTCTTCCCCGCCCCCGCACACGCCGCTGCCTAGCGAATGTTGTAGAACGCGGCCTTGCCGGCGTAGCGCGCGCTGCCCTCAAGCTCGTCCTCGATGCGGATGAGCTGGTTGTACTTGGCGATACGGTCGCTGCGGCACGGGGCGCCCGACTTGATCTGACCGGCGTTAACACCCACGACCAGGTCGGCGATCGTGGAGTCCTCGGTCTCACCGGAACGGTGGCTCACGATGCAAGCGTAGCCGGCCTCCTTGGCAGTCTCGATGGCCTCGAGCGACTCGGTGAGCGTGCCGATCTGGTTGACCTTGACCAGGATCGCGTTGGCGGCACCCAGCTCGATGCCCTTCTTGAGGCGCTCGGTGTTAGTGACGAACAGGTCGTCGCCCACCAGCTGCACCTTGTTGCCAATGCGGCGGGTAAGCTCGACCCAGCCGTCCCAGTCCTCCTCGGCCATGCCGTCCTCGATGGAGATGATGGGATAGGTGTCGACGAGCTTCTCCCAGTAATCAACCATCTGGGCGCTCGTGTACTCCACGCCCTCGCCCTTGAGCTCGTACATGCCGGTCTCGGCGTTGTAGAACTCGGTCGAGGCCGGGTCCATGGCGTACATGAAGTCAACGCCGGGCTTAAAGCCAGCCTTCTCGACGGCCTTGGTAATGTACTCGAACGGCTCGGCATTGGTCTTGAGGTTGGGCGCGAAGCCGCCCTCGTCGCCCACGCCGCCGCCAAGGCCGGCCTCGTGCAACACGCCCTTGAGGGTGTGGTAGACCTCGGCGCACCAGCGCAGGCCCTCGGCAAAGCTCGGAGCACCCACGGGCATAATCATGAACTCCTGGAAGTCAACGTTGTTGTCGGCATGCACGCCGCCGTTGAGGATATTCATCATAGGCGTGGGCAGCAGGTGAGCGTTGACGCCGCCCAGGTACTGGTACAGCGACAGGCCCGCCGACTCTGCCGCAGCGCGGGCAACGGCCAGCGATACGCCCAGAATGGCGTTGGCGCCGAGCTTGGTTTTGTTGGGCGTACCGTCGGCGGCAATCAGCGCGGCGTCAATGGCACGCTGATCGAAGGCATCGAGGCCCACGACGGCGTTGGCGCACTCGTTGTTGACGTGCTCGACGGCCTGCGAAACGCCCTTGCCCAGGTAGCGACCCTTGTCGCCGTCGCGCAGCTCACATGCCTCAAAGGCGCCGGTCGAAGCGCCCGAAGGCACCATCGCGCGACCGAAGCTACCGTCCTCGAGCACGACCTCGACCTCGACGGTGGGGTTGCCGCGGCTGTCGAGCACCTCACGACCGTAAACGTCCAAAATGTCACTCATGTTGTCTCCCTCTCACTTGGAAACTTAGTTGATGCAAGCGACTGGCCGACTGCGCACCATTGGTGCGCCTCCGTAAGTTAGCCATGTCGCACTTTTTGCATTATGCCCTAAGTTAGCCGAGGGATACAATTGATTTTCGAAAAATTTAGCGGGAACGATGAGGCGTGTCAGCCCGTCGTTCCCGCAGTCTTACTCCTCCGCCTTTGCGGCATCCCACAGGTCGTTGAGGCCGTGGGTCGAAAGCTCGGCAAGATCCACGTGGGCGTCGGACGCCATCTGCTCCATCGCGGCCCAGCGACGGCGGAACTTTGCCGTGCTGGCACGAAGGGCACTCTCGGCGTCAATGCCCTCTTTGCGCGCAACGTTGACCAGGGCAAAGAGCAGGTCGCCAAACTCCATTTCGCGCTCGGGCGTTCCAGGGGCCTCGGCCTCAAACTCGGCACGCTCCTCGGCGACCTCGTCCCACACGTCCTGGACCGTCTCCCACTCAAAGCCCACGGCAGCTGCCTTGCGCGACACCTTCTGCGCCTGCATCAGCGCCGGCAGATGCGTGGGCACGCCGTCGAGCAGACCCTCGGGCGCTGCCTCGCCCGCCGCCACGGCTTTGTCCTTGGCGGCCTTCTCGGCAAGCTTGACCTCGTCCCAAATCTTGAGTACCTCGTTGGAGCTGTCGGCATCCGCATCGCCAAACACGTGCGGATGACGGCGAATGAGCTTGGCATCGATATCGCGCGCCACGTCGGCCAGCGTAAACTCGCCGGCGTCCGCCGCGATCTGCGCATGCAGCACGACCTGCATGAGCACATCGCCCAGCTCCTCGCGCAGGTGTGCCGCATCATCGGCCTCGATGCAGTCGAGCGCCTCATAGGCTTCCTCGATCATGTTCTTGCCAATGCTCTGATGCGTCTGCTCGCGGTCCCACGGGCAGCCATCGGGCTGACGCAGGCGCCAGACGGTCTGCACCAGATGCTGCAGCTCAGCCGACGCATCGACCAGCGTGGACAGATCGCGCGAACCCTCGGCATTTTGCTGAGCCATGTGCTGCGCCACGGTTATTCCTCCTCCAGGATCACATGACGGAACGCTCCGCCCTCGTAGATGCCGTAGCCGTGCGTGCCGTCCTTGGGGATGCTCACGCTGCCGGGGTTGAAGAGCCACAGGCCCGGGTGCGCCTCGCTTGCCTCGTTAACCTTGATGTGTGTATGGCCGTAGACGAGCGCGGAGCCCTCGGGCAGCGTGGGCGCGTGGTCGACGCTGTTGTGCATGCCGGCGCCAAAGACATGGCCGTGCGTCAGGAACAGCTCGCGGCCGGTTTCGTCAAACAGCGTGGCATAGTCGGCCATGACGGGAAAGTCGAGGACCATCTGGTCGACCTCGGCGTCGCAGTTGCCGCGCACGGCGATGATGCGGTCGGCTAGGGCGTTGAGCAGCGGAATCACGCGCTTGGGAGCATAGTCGCGCGGCAGGTCGTTGCGCGGACCGTGGTAGAGCAGGTCGCCCAGCAGAACGATGCGGTCGGGATGCTCGGACTCGATGGCGGTGACCAGGCGCTCGGTCCAGTATGCCGAGCCGTGGATGTCGGAGGCGATGAGGTATTTCATGGTGGTCCTTTCGGGTGGGGTTGATGGGGCTGGACGTGGCGTGCCACCGGCCGCGTTACTCAAATCGCAGTGCCGAGGCTTGTGCCGCCTGCATCACGCGCTGGAGCGGCACGCCGTGCTCACGGGCAAGGCGGGCGCAGTCCTCGTACTCGGGCGCCGCGCGCTCGCTGCCGTCGGGCAGGGTGGCCACTTTAACGGACACCTCGCCCCATGGCGTCGCTACGCGCTCAAAGCGGCGTGGCAGGCAAACACGCTCCATAACCTGGCGGCGGATGCCATTGGTCGTGGTTTCCAAAAAGATAATCGTCTGTAGACGTTCGATATCCTCATGCGAGCAGATCACCTGCAGCTGCCAGCCGGGACGGCCTTTCTTGCAATAAACGGGCAGCCAGTGCACCTCGCGCGCACCGGCCTCGCGCAGGCGGTCGGCGGCGTAGGCGAGCACCTCGGGCGACGCATCGTCGATGTCGCACTCCAGCTTGACGATAGTTTCGGGTGCATCGGTCTCGCGAGACAGCGGGGATGTACTATCGCATTGCATACGGTCCGGATCCTTTCCGCGCGGGCTCGTTTTATTCACCCAAACGCTAGCACATCGGACGTGGCACAGGCGTGACTTTCGTCCGTCGCCGCCCTCGCCCCTATCCAAACGTGTACGTCAGCCTCCAAACATGTCATTTTTTGCAGCTTTCGGAGGCTGACGTACACGTTTTGGAGCGGGGCCGCACACGATCAGAATTGCGCCTGCACTCCGTCCGCCATAAAGTTCGCTGCACTCAACAATTTTGGACTTTCTACGCAGTTCATCGGCTAAAAAATTACCCTCGGCATACTTACCTGCTGCACGATGTTACTCTAGTTGCATTTGGCTAACTAATCGGCTGCCGAGGACCCCGCCCGACACCGTTACGGCATCGGAGGTTTCATGTTCGAGAAGCGGCTCTTCTCCCTGGTTCCGCAGGCAACGCCCTACATTGTGGCGAGCGTCCTGTTTAAATGGATCGCGCTCATGGCAAACATCACGGTGATGTGGGTGCTTGCGCGCATCTTGGGCGGCATCGTCACGGACGGTCTTTCCGCCGCGCTCGCCGTCGATGCCCTCGCACAGGCGGCCTTGCCGCTCGCCGGCGCCATCATCGTGCGCGCCGCCGCCATCTATCTGGCGCAGCGTTCCGGTGACAAGGCCGCCTTCAAAGCCGTCCGCCGCGTGCGTTCGCTCGTCTACGACAAGCTCACCGCGCTCGGCCCGTCCTATACCGAAACCGTCCCCACCGCCGAGGCCGTGCAAACCAGCGTGGAGGGCGCCACGCAACTCCAGGTATACTTTGGCGGCTATCTGCCGCAGCTCTTTTTTGCCGGCCTGGCACCCATCACGCTGTTCGTGCTGCTCGTAGGCCAAGCGGGACTTCCCGCCGCGCTGCTGCTCGTATGCGTCCCGGTCATCCCCATCTCCATCATGATGGTCATGCGCAACGCAAAAAAGATCGGTTCCGAGTATTGGGGCAGCTACGTCGATCTGGGCGGCATGTTCCTGGAGGCCGTTCAGGGTCTTACCACCCTTAAGGTGTATCAGGCCGACCGCGACTGGCACAAGCGCATCAACGCCGAGTCCGAGCGTTTCCGCACAGCGACCATGCGCCTGCTGGTGATGCAGCTGCGCTCCATTTGCGTTATGGACCTGGTCGTCTATATGGGCGCCGCGCTCGGCATTATCGTAGCCACGCTGCAGCTCGCCACGGGCAAAATTGGCTTTGAGGCGGCCTTTCTAGTCGTCTTTCTGTCGCAGGAGTTCTTTTTGCCCATGCGCCGCCTGGGATCGCTGTTCCACACGGCCATGAACGGCATGGCCGCCTCGCGCCGCATGTTTGGCATTTTGGATACGCCCGAGCCCGAGCGCGGCGATGTTGAGCTTGACGGTCGCGGCGATATCGAGCTCGCGGGCGTGAGCTATGCATACGGCGACCGCACGGTGCTGGACAGCGCCAGCGCGACCATTGCGCACGGCTCGCTCGTGGCACTCGTGGGCGAAAGCGGCGGCGGCAAGTCCACGCTCGCGGGGATTATCGCGGGCCGCAAGGGTGCCTACCGTGGCAGCGTTCGCATTGGCGGCGTCGAGCTGCGCGATGCCACGGCCGCCTCACTCATGCGTGCCGTCACCCTGGTGCCCACCAACGGCTACCTGTTTGCCGGCACCCTGCGCGACAACCTGCTGCTCGCCCAGCCCAACGCCACCGACGCCGAGCTTTTGCGCGCGCTCGGCCGCACGCGCGTGGCGGCCTTTGTGCAGGCCAACGGCGGGCTCGACATGGTGATTAACGAGGGCGGCACCAACCTTTCGGGTGGCCAGCGCCAGCGCGTGTGCATGGCACGCGCCCTGCTGCACGACTCGCCGATCTATGTGTTTGACGAGGCTACGAGCAATGTGGACGCTGCGAGCGAAGCCGCGATCGGCGAGGTCATCGCATCGCTTGCCGGCGAGCACACTGTAATTGTGGTGGCACACCGCCTGTCGACGATCGTGGACGCCGACCAGATTCTGGTGCTGGAACGCGGTCGCATTGCCGAGCGCGGGACTCACGGCGAGCTCTTGGCAACCGCGGGCGCCTATGCGCGCATGTGGAACAGCCAGGAGCAGCTCTCGGCATATGCGTATGCGGAGGGTGATGCCGAGGATGCCGGCGCGGTTGAGGCTGTTGACGGCAGCACCGCCCGTACCGATGGCCTCAACGGTGCCGGCTCGTCTTCCGCTGCCGCGGTGCCTGACTCCGGCCGCGCCCGTCGCTCGGCGCCGTCCATCATGTGGCGCATGATGGGGCTCGTCCGACCGCTTGCCGGCTGGCTTGTGCTAGCCGTCGCGCTGGGCAGCATTGGCATGCTCACCGCCGCGTTCGTGCCGGCCTTTGGCGCCCTTGGCCTTATGGCCGCGCTGGGCCGCAACGCCTTGGGGCTTGGTCTTATCGTCACATGCGCGGCCTGCGCCGCCTGCGGCATCGCGCGCGGGCCGCTCCACTACGGCGAGCAGCTCTGCAACCATTACATCGCATTCCGTCTGCTCGCACACATTCGCGACCTGGTATTTGGCACCCTGCGCCAGCTCGCCCCCGCCAAGCTCGAGGGCCGCGGCAAGGGCGAGCTCGTGAGCCTGGTCACCTCGGATATCGAGCTGCTCGAGGTCTTCTACGCGCACACCATCTCGCCCATTGCCATAGCTCTGGTCTGCACCGTTGTGTTTGAGGGCTTTTTGCTGGCTGTGAGCCCCGAGCTCGCGGGCATCGCGCTCGTGGCCTACGCGGTCCTGGGCGTGCTACTGCCCCTGACCTCGGCCAAGGCATGCGGCACCACCGGCCGCCAGAGCCGCGAGGGCGCCGGTAAGCTGGGCGCCTTTGTACTCGACAGTCTGCGCGGCGCGGGCGAGACCATCCAGTTTGCCGGTGGCACCGATCGCAGCCGTGCCCTGGGCAAGCTGACCGAGCAAGTCGGCGCCGTGGACGCGCGCCTCAAGCGCCGCCAGGCGGTCAGCGAGGCCGTAGCCGATGCGCTTATTCTTGTGGCTAATCTGGTGATGCTCGGGCGTGCGCTGCAGCTGGTGGCTGCGGGAACGATTGACTTTGCCGCAGCGTTTGTCGCCGTCTTTACCTTTGTGTCGTCGTTTGGCTCGGTGATGGCCGTGAGCCGCCTGGGCGCCTCACTGCAGGAGACGCTCGCCTCGGGCGCACGCGTGCTCGATTTGCTCGACGAGCAGCCCCAGTGCGCCGAGGTCGCCGATGGACAGAACGTTGAGTTTGCCGGCGCCGCAGCCGAGCATGTGAGCTTTAGCTATGCGGGCGGCGTGGACGCGGGCGGTGCGGGCGCCACAGAGCAGGTCGCGAACGACACCGCTGCGAGTCTCATCCTCGACGACGTGACCTGCACCTTTGCGCCCGGTACCATGACCTGCATCATGGGGCGCTCGGGTTCGGGCAAGTCGACGCTGCTTAAGCTGCTCATGCGCTTTTGGGACCCCGCAGCCGGCACCATCACGGTGAGCGGCGTCGATGCCCGCCACATCAACACGGCGAGCCTGCGCAGCCACGAGTCCTATATGACCCAGGACACGCATCTGTTCTGCGGCACCGTACGCGAGAACCTGCTGGTCGCGCACGCCAACGCCACCGATGCCGAGCTGCTCGACGCTTGCCGCTCCGCCTCACTCACCACGCTCATCGACCGTCTGCCGCAGGGACTCGACACGCCCGTTGCCGAGCTGGGCGACTCGCTTTCGGGCGGCGAGCGCCAGCGCATCGGCCTTGCGCGCATCTTCCTCAACGACGCACCCTTCATCTTGCTCGACGAACCCACCAGCGCGCTCGATGCTCTCAACGAGGCGTCCGTGATGCAGGCAATCGACGAGCTCAAGCGCCGCGGCAAGACCATTGTGCTCGTAAGCCACCGTGCCAGCACCTGCGCGTTTGCCGATTGCTCGCTTTCGGTCGAGCACGGGAGGCTGAGCTAATGGCGCGCCCGGTCGACACGCCGGAGCTGGCGCGCAAACGTGCACGCGAGGCCCAGATGGTGTCGCAGATGATTGCACTGTGGTGCCGCGGGCATCATCGCGGCGGCCACGAGGGTAAGCAGGCTCCCAACGGCGAAAAGCCCACTCGCGTCAAACTCGGGCTCCGAACCGTTACGCTCTGCCCCGAATGCGCCGAGCTGCAGAAATACGCCATCGCGCGCATTGAGCACTGCCCGCACATGGGCACCAAGACATTTTGCTCGGCCTGTCCTTCGCATTGTTACCGGCCTGCCATGCGCGAGAAGATCCGCGAGGTCATGCGCTGGTCGGGACCGCGTATGATCCGCTATCGTCCCGTCACCGCCGTGCGGCACGCGATTATAACCGTGCAGTCCAAACGAGCGGCGACACGAAGCAAGTAGTCGCCGGCGCCGGCACGCGCTGCCCCGCCCCTCGCCCTCGTCTCAAACGTGTACGTCAGCCTCCAAACATGTCATTTTTTGCAGCTTTTGGAGGCTGACGTACACATTTTAGAGCGAGGCCGCACCGCGCGCCGCGCAGCCTTTCCAATCGATTTCGACCCCCGGCGTGCCCGGCGTGTTGAGAGCTGCGCCATTACAATGAAGCGGATTCGCTTGACGCAAAGGAGCCGCCATGTCCGCTTGCCCGCTGGTCGATTGTCACACCCACACCTCGTTTTCGGACGGCCATGCCTCGTTTGAGGACAACGTCCGTGCCGCTGCTGCGGCAGGCTGCCGCGTCATGGTCTCGACCGACCACCTCGCCCTGCCTGCCAGTATGGATGCTAACTGCGAGGTGCAGGTCGTCGAGGGCGACCTGCCGACGCATCGTCTGGCCTTTGAGGACGCCCGCAGGCTTGCCGCGCAAATCGCGCCGGAGCTCGAGCTTATCTATGGCTTTGAATGCGATTGGTACGAGGGCTGCGAACCCTTGGTTGAGCGCTGGTCCCAGGGCGCCGTGGTGCGCTTGGGCAGCGTGCATTGGATTGGCGACCCGGGCGATATCATGGCCGGCGCCGCGGGCACGGCGGGAACGGAGAGCGTCGCTCGTCCCGATACGCCCGATTCGCTTTGTGGCTGGATCGACGACGATACCAACCTGCATGTTTGGGAAAACTTAGGCGTGCGCGGCGTGTGGGAGCGCTATGTCGATGACTGGTGCCGCGCCTGCGAAAGCTCGCTCAACTTTGACGTGATGGCCCATCCCGACCTGGTCATGCGTTTTTCGAAGGAGGGCTTTGCGCCCGATTTTGACCCGGCACCGTTTTGGGGGCAGATGGCCGAGTGCGTGCACGATACGGGTCGCCGCGTTGAGGTCTCGACCGCCGCACCGCGCAAAGGCCTCGATGACTACTATCCCGCGACCGGGCTGTTGCGCCGCTTCGCCCATGCCGAGGTGCCCATCACCTTTGGCTCGGACGCGCACCGCGCCTGCGACATCTGCTGGAACATCCGCGAGGCCCAGGCCCACGCCTACGACTGCGGCTACCGGGCCTTCGATATCCCCCACCCCACCGGCGAATGGGAATCCACGCCCCTCGCCTAACTAGTCGTTTAAGAACGTCCATTACAGTCGAAATTGTCAGCCCGGGACCGTCTCGGGCTACGATTGAGGCGCGCCCAGAACGGGCCGCCGACCGGGCGCCCGCGCACGGCCGAACGTCCCTGCCCCCGAGAGGGCCCGTTGGGTGCTGCCGGCGCGGGACGCGCCGCCCCCGACGGCTGATAGGAAAGTGCCGGGCAGGTGCCGCGGCTGGTAATGTGAGTGCCGAGGGGGAGGCCATCCGGTCGAACGACTACCGGAAGGATACCACCGTGAAAGCGCCATCCACCAGGCCCGCGGCCGTGCTCGGCCTGGACGTCGGCAAGTCATCGCACTGGGCCTGCCTGATCGACCGCGACGGGGAGGTGCTGGCCAGCGCCCCCGTCCGCAACAGGGAGGCCGAGCTCGACGCGCTGTTCGCCTCCGCGCCCGCCGGCACGCTCGTCGTCGTCGACCAGTTCCGCAACATAGGGTCCCTCGCCGTGAGGCGGGCCCGCGCCGCGGGGCTCGGGGTCGCCCACCTGCCCGGGCTCGCCGCCAGCCGCGCCGCGGGCCTGTTCGCCGGCGAGGCCAAGACCGACGAGCGCGACGCCGCGGTGATCGCGCGGACCGCCCTGGGCGTGCCGGACTCCCTGTCGGGGGTCCCGGGCCGCGGCGAGGCCCTCGAGGCCGCCCGCGCCCTCTCGTCGCAGCGCGACCACGTCGTCGCCTGCGCGACCAGGGACAAGAACCGCCTGCGCGCGGTGCTGCTCGAGTCCTGCCCGGCCCTCGAGGTGTCGCGGTCGACCTGTCGGACCGGCGGTGGCTGGAGCTGCTCGCCGGGTTCGGCGGGGCGTGGGGGATCGCCCGCTCCGGGGCCGGGGGCCCGCGGGCCGAGGCCGCCGGGGAGGCCGCGGCCGCCTCCACCGCGCCCCCGCCGGCGCTCGTCGAGGCCGAGAACAGGCAGGTCAGGTTCCTGGCCGCCCGGATATCGGAGGCCCTCGACGAGGCCGGGGCCCTCGAGGCCGAGACGGCGGCGCTGCTCGAGGGCGACGAGACCTACGCGTGCCTGCTCACCGTGCCCGGCATCGGCCCGAGGACCGCGGCGCAGCTCGCGGTGTCGGTCGACATCGGGAGGTTCCCGGACCACGACCACCTGGCCTCGTACTGCGGCATAGCCCCGAGGGTGAGGAGCTCCGGAACGTCGGTGAGGTCGGTCAGGGCGTCCAGGCGCGGCGACGCGAGGCTCAAGTCCCTGCTGATCTTCTCGTGCAACAGCCTGGTGAGGTCCTCGGGGCGCTACGGCGAGTACTACCGGGCCTGCAGGGCGCGGGGCATGGGGCACGGGCGGGCGCTCAAGGCCGTCGCGAGGAAGCGGCTCAGGGCGATATACGCCGTGATGCGCGACCGGGTGCCCTACCGGGAGTAGCCCCGACGGTTGACAAAACTATAGGAACACCCAATGACTAGTGGCGGCGGGCGTTGAGTTCGCCGGCCAGTTCGTCGAGGGTGATGCCGTAGCGCTCGAGCGTCACGAGCAGGTGGTAGATCAGGTCGCCGGCCTCGTAGCGGATGTGATCGTGGTCGTTATCCTTGCAGGCCATGATCACCTCGCTCGCCTCCTCGGCAAGCTTCTTGAGAAGCTCGTCCTCGACGTCGGTCAGCAGACGCGCGGTATAGCTCTCCTGCGGCGATGCGTCGCGACGACCGTGAATCACCTCGGCCAGTCCCGTCAGCGTCTCACCGATGTTTCCCGGCTGCACGTTAGCTGTTCTGACTCCCATGGTTATTTCCTCTCGTTACTGCAGCGTAAAGTAGGTACCGGTCTCATCGAACCGAGGCTTTGCGCCCTTTTTCTCAAAGAACTCGACGATGACGGCATGGGCCTCATCGAGCCTTTCCTTCTCGGCCTCGAGCCAAAGCGACTGCGCCCCGCAGGCATCAGTCAGGTGCACGCGGCATGGCACGCCCGCGCGGAGGAGCTCGGCGTTGCATTCGGCGACCTCGAACGGCGTCACGACTTTCATCGCACTCCCCCTTCCACGCGCTTAAAGAAGCAGGTACGGTTGCCGGTATGGCAGGCCGGGCCCGGTGAGTCCACCTTGACCAGCAGCGTATCGCTATCGCAGTCGGCCCAGAGCTCCTTGACCTCCTGCATGTTGCCACTCGTCGCGCCCTTGTTCCAGAGCTCCTGACGGCTGCGACTCCAAAACCACGTGGTCCCGGTCTTGAGCGTCAGCCCCACCGACTCCTCGTTCATCCAAGCAACCATAAGCACCTCACCGGTGTCATGCTGCTGAACCACGCAAGGAATCAGCCCGCGGGCGTCGTACGTAAGTTTTGAAGG
>CABUDB010000002.1 GCA_902490245.1 uncultured Collinsella sp. | reverse complement strand
CGATTGCTAGAACAGGAAGCCGATGGAGATAAGGGCGATGCTGATGATGAGTACGGCGATATCCAGGCTTTTGATGGGGTAGCGCTTATACGAACTCGCACGCGTGCGCAGGTAGAAGCCGCGCTGCTCGGCAGCAAGTGCGGTGGCATCTGTCTTGCCCACACTCGAAATAAGCAGTGGCACGCACAGCGGCAGCATGAGTTTGAGTTTCTTGACGGGATTCTTAGTGTCGTATTCGACGCCGCGTGCAGTCTGCGCCTCCATGATGGCGTTCATTTCCTGGCCAAATACCGGCACAAAGCGCAGCGCCGTGGTAAAGGTGAAGGCATAGCGATATGGCACGTGCAGCACCTCGACGCAGGCGTTGGCGAGGTCGTTGAGCTTGGTCACCATAAGCATGAGGATGAGTGGCAGCGCCACGCCCAACAGGCGTAGGCAGGCCTTCGATCCGGTAATGAGGCCCGTGTCGGTGATAAAGCCCCACACCACGTTGCCGTCGCGCATAAAGGCCAGCTGAAGCACCAGCATGATAAGCGCGAGCGGAATCAGCAGCTTGAGTAGTGAGAGCAGACGGTCGACGACGCCGGCGTAGGCGCCCAGTGCAAGGGTGAGCGCCAAAAAGCCCAACAGCGCCACGTAGGTATCGGACAGGAAGATGCCGATGATGATGGCGGCGGCAAGGCCCAGTTTGACGACCGGGTTCAAGCGGTGCAGCAGTGTATCGCCCGGCATATAGTCGATGACGTTAACCACGGTGGACCATCTCCTCGGTAATGCGAACGATATCGGTGACCTCGCTCACCTGTGCAAAGGCGGGAGAGACGGAGGATGCCAGACGACGAGAAAGCTCTATGACCTGGGGTGGCTCAACGTAGGCTCGCTGCATGAGCTCAATGTTCGAGAACAGCTCGTGCGTGCGGCCGCGCTCGAGGATGCGGCCGTCGGCCATCACCACGATGTGCTCGGCAAAGTCGGATACGACTTCCATGTCGTGGCAGACCATGATGACGGCGCAGCCGCGCTCGGCCATGGTGCGCACGGTTTCCATGACGGTCATGCACTCACGGTAGTCAAGGCCGCTCGTGGGCTCGTCGAGCACCACGATTTTGGGCTCTACGACCACGACGGAGGCGAGTGCCACCATCTGGCGCTGACCGCGCGAGAGCGAGAAGGGCGCCTCGTCGGCCGGCAAGCCAAAGCGGTCGATGACGAGCTGGGCGCGACGCAGCGCCTCGGCACGGTCGATGCCGGCAAGCTCCAGGCCAAAGGCGACCTCGTCGAGCACAGTGTCCTTGCAGATCTGGCGGTCGGGGTTTTGGAAGAGGGTTGCGACTTCGCGGGCGATGCGGCTTGTGGGAACGGCTGCGGTATCCAGTCCCGTGACACGCACGCTGCCCGAGGCGGGCTTAAGCAGGCCTGTGAGCAGCTTGGTGAGCGTGGTCTTGCCGGCGCCGTTTTGGCCGACGATGCCCACGAGCTCGCCGGGATAGAGGGTCAGGTTGAGGTCGTGGACGGCGGCGCCGCCATTGGGATAGGCAAACTCAACATGGTCGAAGGTGAGCACGGGCTCGGCGTCCTTGGCGTGCGGGCGCAACGACGGTGCGTGCGGTGAGCCGGCGGGTGCCTGAATGTCGCTGCTTGCGTGTGCGGGGTCGACGATGCCCGAAATCAGGTGCTCGGCCTCATCAACATCCAAACAGGGAGTGCCGCTGGCCAGGCCATCGACCTCGAGGCTGTTGAAAATGCGCGTGACACGCGGGCAATCGACGCCGATGGCGCGGAGCTCATCGGCGTGTGCGAAGACCTCGTGCGGCTCGCCCTGTAGCGCGATTTCGCCATGATTGAGCACGAGCACGCGGTTGCAATACTCCGAAAGCAGGGCGACTTTTTGCTCAACGACGACGATGGTGATGCCGAGTGCGCGGTTGGCCTCACGCAGGGTCTCGAAGACCAGCGTGGAGCTGGCGGGGTCGAGCGCCGCGGTGGGTTCGTCGAGCACGAGCACGCGCGGACGCATGGCGAGGATGGCGGCGATGGCAACCTTTTGCTTTTGGCCGCCCGAAAGCGTGGCGATCTCGCGGTCGCGCAGGTCGCTGATGCCGACGGTCTCGAGCGTCTCGCTCACACGTTGCTCGATCTGGTCGTGGGGAACGCCAAAGTTCTCCAGGCCAAAAAGCATCTCGTCCTCGACGACCGAGGCGACCATTTGCGTGTCGATGTCCTGCAACACGCTGCCGACGATCTGCGATATGTCGGTGAGCGAGACCTCGCAGGTGTCGTGGCCGTCAACTAACACGGAGCCATAAAAGGCGCCGGTGTAGTGGTGAGGCACGGCGCCCGACAGACAGGCGGCAAGTGTGGACTTGCCGGCGCCCGAAGGACCGATAATGCCGATGAAATCTCCCTTGTTCACGCTGAGCGAGATGTGACTGAGCGCCTGCTCGGTCTGCGTGCCATAGGAGAACGAGACATCGTCGACGTTGATGATCGTTTCCATGGATACCTTTCATAGTCATCGGGGACGTTCTTACATGACTAGTCGTTTAAGAACGTCCCCAAGAGCTAGTTGTCTGGGACAGTCTTTGATGGTGGAGCACGGAGACGGCTTTACGAGGGGCCCCAGGTTGGCGCGAAAGAGGAGCGAAGCGTACTTGGGTACGCGAGCGACGAATGAACGCCAAGATGGGGTGGCTCGTAAAGCCGAGCGGGTTAGTTGAGCCTAAGGGCCTTCTGGATGGGCAGGTAGAGGGCACCGACCAGAATGGCATTAAAGACGGCGGTCATGGCGACGACGGGCAGCATGGCTGCGGCGAGCTCGCTCACCACGCCGAGCATGGCCATCTTGATGACCATGAAGATGACGCCCGAGACAAAGGTGGTCACGAACGTTGCGATGATGGCGACGGCAGGCTTAACCTGGCCTCCCTTGGCGGTGGCGTTGACGATGAGGGCCATGAGCATGGCGGCGATGCCCTCGGCGGCAAAATCGACAAACGGCGAAGTGGTGGTGATCTGGATCACGGCGGCCGAGATCAGGCCGATGACGAGCGCCTGACCAATGTTGGGGCGAACGACCAAGATGGTGAGGCAGAAAGCCGAGATGATGAACTCGGGGCTGATCATGCCGCCCGAGATGCCGGAGATGGCCTTGCCGACGGTGAAGTTGAGGATGAAGCCGGCGGCAAGCAGGATGGCGAGCAAGACGAGGGCGCGGACGTCGAGTTTGCCGCGGTCGGCGGTCTGGACGGTGCGGGGCTGGGCGGTGGTGGTGTTCTGAGACATGGTGAAAATCCTTTCGGAGGGGAAGTGCAAGAGAAGAAAGCGGAGGCGCGTGATGCGAATGCGATCGGGCTCGAGATGGAAAAAAAGGCCCCCGGTCGAAACCGGAGGCCTTCCAATCACCTAGAGCGCAAAAACAGGCGTGAGGGACTCACTGTCGACCGATCGTATTCGCATCACGCCACCACCAGTTGTTGAGAGACTTCATCGTGTTCTTCATGTCGGTGGCTCCTTTCGTGATGCCGTGGCGCGGTCGCACCTTGTTGCTGTTGCGCTGCACTATAACACAGCAAAGTGTTTGCAGGAAATCTTTTTTCGAAAAGATTTCAGCGGTGTTTCCCACCGGTCGAAGGGGCGGGCTGAGCGGGCGGGGCGACCTGCGCCATCCCGCCCGCGCCTTAGGGCTTCAGGGCCTTAGGCCTTCTTGCGTCGATAGATCACGAAGCCGCAGACACCGATGATGACGACGGCGCCAACAGCCATGGCGGCCATGTTGTTGCCCTCGGACTTCTCCTCGGGGGCCTCTTCCTTCTCGACCTCGGGCTCGGCTACGTCCTCATCGGAGAGCGCCTCGTCGGCGTAGGTGATGGACTCGACCAGGCAGTCGTTGTCGGCATCGTAGTCACTCGGGACGAACTTCTCGGAGAAGTCGCCCTTCTTGAGGTAATCGCGCATCTCCTCGAGCATGGCCTTGCACTTGACGTAGGTGTTCTTGGTCGCGGCCTTGCCAGCCTTGTTGGCCAGGGCGGTGCGGGCCTCGGTGCCCTCGGCAGCCTGCATGGCCTCGTCGACGGTCAGGTTCTGCTCGATGAGCTCCTTCTGCAGAGCGTCGAGATAGGCGCGGACGCCGGTGGCGCAGTTGTCGCGGTTCTCCTCGGCGAGCGTGTTGATGTCCATGAGGACGTAATTGATGGAGTTCTTGGGCTCCTCGTTGTTCACGACGTCTTCCTCTTCACAGTGATCGAAGGAGACATCCTGATCGCTGAAGTAGGGGCTGACCTCGGTGAGCAGTGCGGAGTAGAAGGGAATAGCGACGGAGAACTCGGCGTTGGAGAGCATCTCCCACTGGATGGTCGCGATCTCGGGGTCCATGCCCTGACGGATCTGGAAGGTGTGGATCTCGGTGTTGCGGTTGGAGCCGATGGCATAGGCACCGTCGGTGTTGGCGTTGAGGCCGGCGACATTCTCGCCACGAGTGGCAAAGCTGCGGATCATCTCAAAGGTGTTCCAGTCGGACTTGCCGGGCTGGAAGAACAGCGGCTGCATCTCGTGGACCAGGGCGCCGGTCGTGGCGCGAGCCTCTTCGCCCTCGTCCTTGACGATCTCGTAGTCGGTGCCTTCGGCAAGCGGAGCCATGAAGTAATCGCGTCCCTGGACATAGCGCGACCACTGGTGCATACCGGCCTCGCTAATCTCCTCGCCGTAGGTCTTGGCGACGTCGAACTTGCCGTCGGTGTACTCGGCAAAGCCTTTCTCCTTAGGCATGGACTCGATGCCCTCGGAGTGGAGGCAGTTCTCGGTGTCGTCGAGGTCGACGTCATAGGTGAGGTTGCCGATGTTGGGGTTGAGCGAGGCGATGTCGTCGGCGAGCTTCATGGCAATCCACTGATGGCCGGAAAGCGCGGCGAACAGCCAGGTCTCGGTGCTGTCGGCGATGATGATCTGGTCGTTGGAGCAGACGCCCTGCTCGTCGATCAGGCTGCCGAGGAGCTCGACACCCTCGCGGGCCGTGGCGCTCTCGCCCAGAATGACGCTGGCGTAGTTGTACTCGCCGATGCCGGTCTCCTCGGTGACGGGATCGGCCTCTTCGGCCTTCTCGTTATAGGAGGTGCTCAGCGTGGCAGAGCAGGAAACGCCCTTTTCGTTAATGCCGGCCTCGGAATATGCGTCGTAGCGATCTTCCCACTGTGAGGGGTTGTCGCGAACGAAGGTGTAGCGGTAGGTTGTGCCCTTGGACCTGTACTCAAAACCGGACTCGACCGAGGTGTACTCGTTGCCGTCCTTGTGTGCGGGCTCAATGCCAAAGTGCTTGACATAGCGTGGACCGAAGTCCTCGGAACGGCCGTAGTACGTGTTGCCGTCTGCCGTGAGCTTGCTGCCCATGTAGATCTGGGTGCAGGCCAGCGCCGAAGTCGGCATGGCCATGATGGCCGCTGCTCCAAACGCAAGGCCGCAGCCGAGCTTTTTGAGCGTGTTGACAGGATGAGTAAACCTCATAATCCCTCCCAACCGTTGAAACCCTGCGGAACCGTGCAGGATTTCAGCTAATAAATACATCTATTAGCCTATCGGAAGTCTAAGAAGTATTCATTAAATTTGATGAAATACTCGATGAGCGTCCTAAAATATGCGATGAGCGGATAAGAATACTCATTATGTAGCTTTACTTAAATAAAGACACCCTGCAATTACTGTATCTGAATAAAGCGCCTTGCACGGGGCGCAAAGAAAAATCCCCCGCTGTTTGGCAAATGCATAAACAACGGGGGAGACGATAATTGGATGAATATCATACCAATGTGGAATTACTTCTTCCGGCGGTGGATCACGTTAATCGCATAGCCGATGAGCATGGCCAGAACGATGACGATAAAGCCGAGCAGGGGATTGTCGTTCATTGGATCCTCCTATTTTCCGAGTGGGGAGAATTCGTCGACGATGAGGTCGAGGCATTGCGGAAGCGCGCGGGCTCCAAAGACGCCCGAGTTGCTGGAGATGATTTCGCCATCGAACTGCATGCCCAGCGACGGGGTGCAGGTGATCTTGGCTTCTTTGGTCTGGATGATCTTGAACTGCGGACGGCCGAGCACCTTGCCGGCGGGGTCGAGTGCGGCGGTGATCACGGTCGGGAGCAGCTGCACGGTTTTTACGGGCTCGATGACCGCGATGTCGACCATGCCGTCGTTCATGCGGCAATCGGGGAACAGGTTGATGTCGTTTTGGATGACCGAGGTGTTGCCGGCCATGCAGCAGATGCCATCGAGCTCCTCGACAATGCCGTCATGCTCAATCGTAAAGTGCGCCACCGTGGGGTTGGGTGTGGCGAGCGCCGACAGGAAATAGGCGATCTCGCCGATATCGTTTTTGGTGGGGGCGGCCTTCATCATGATCTCGGCGTCGTAGCCCGAGCCGGCGATGATAATAAAGCCGTGGCGCTTTTCGTTGCCGTTCTCGTCGAGCCAAAAGAGCTCACCCATATCCGCCTTGACGGTGCGGCCGACGCGGCAGGCCTTGGCGAGTGCCGCGGCCTCAGGGGCATTGCCGATGTTGTTGAAGAACAGGCAGGCCGTGCCGGAGGGGAAGACGAGCGTGGGGACGCCGCATCCGCGCATTTGGTCGAGCACGTTGGAGACGGTGCCGTCGCCGCCCGAAATCACCACGCGATCAAACTCGCGCACGTCTGCCACGGCGTCCTCGGGTTCCATGCCATCGCCGATAAAACGCATCACGACCTCGTCGCCACCCTGTGCAAGGGCGTGCGTGAATGCGAAGATTTCATCTGAGCTGGGGCCCGATGCCGGGTTGTGGATGATAAGGCAGCGCATACTTACGTTCCCGTTCTGTGACTAACCGAGTATAGTTGTAGGGCAATGCCGATATCCTACCCGTGTTTTTCGGGCCTAACCTTATTCGATGGGTTGATATGTACATTTCCACACATCAGGCTCTACTCGACTTTTGCCAGCGCGCCCGCGAGTTCGAGGCGATTGCCGTCGATACCGAGTTTTTGCGCGAGCGCACGTTCCACCCGCGCCTGTGCTTGGTCCAGATTGCCACCCCCGCCGAGAGCGTCGCGGTCGATCCTCTGGTGATCGACGACCTGTCGCCGCTCGCCGAGCTTATGGGCGATGAGAGCGTGACCAAGGTCTTCCACGCCTGCTCACAGGATATGGAGGTTATGCTCCATACCGTGGGCGTGCTGCCGCGTCCCATTTTTGACACGCAGGTGGCCGCCGCCTTTTTGGGCGAGCGCCAGCAGATTTCCTACGGCGCGCTCGTGCAGACGTTTTGCGGCGTCTCATTGCCCAAGACCGAGTCACTGACCGATTGGTCGCGCCGTCCGCTGACCGATAAGCAGATTGAGTACGCAATCGATGACGTCAAGTATCTGATCGTTGCCTATACCGAGATGATGAGCCGCCTACGCGAGCTGGGTCGTGTGGATTGGGTGCTCGATGAGCTGCGCCCGCTGGCCGACGAGTCGCACTACCGCGCCGACCGCCATGAGGCATTCCGCAAGGTCAAGCGCATTAACTCGTGCAGCCGCCATCAGCTGGGCATTGCGCGCGAGCTCGCCGCCTGGCGCGAGGACCGCGCCGAGCGCCGCAACATCCCACGCAAGTGGGTCATGTCCGACGATACGCTTCTGGCGCTCGTTAAGCGCAATCCCGTGCGCGTTGAGGAGTTCCGCAGCATCCGCGGCACCGACCAGCTGGGGGAGCGCGATGTGGACGGCGCGCTCATGGCCATCAAGCGCGGCGCGAGCTGCCCGCACGATCGCCTGCCGCTCATGGTGCGCGGACATCGCCAGATCTCGCCGGAGCTGGAGAGCGTGACGGATCTTATGTATGCGCTTATTCGCTTGGTTGCCGAGCGCTCGGGCGTTGCGACCTCGGTTATCGCCTCGCGCGATGACCTGGCCGATTACATCGAGCATCCTGAGCAAAGCCCCCTGCGCGAAGGCTGGCGTTTTGAGCTCGTGGGTTCGCGCCTGGACGATCTGCTTTCCGGCAACATGGGTCTTACGGTCAAAGACGGCAAAATCGAGCTTTTGTAGTTATATAGTTACGCGGTTTTACCAAGCGATGCAAACGTTCTAGGGTTGCAATGCCAAAACATCGATGGTGTCTCGTTGGCTGGGCGAGTGGGTAGAATGCCTCCAACGTGTAACTCGATTCGGAGGAATTCGCATGCCCTATTACTATGGTTACGGCTTTGGCATCGACCCGCTGTACCTGCTGGTTGTTCTTGTTTGTACAGTGCTTGGCCTTGCTGCGCAGAGCTATATCAACTCGACGTACAAGACCTGGTCCAAGGTTCGCTCGGACGGCGACACGGGTGCCACGGTCGCTCGCCGCATGCTCGACGCCAACGGTTGCAACGCCGTGGGTATCAAGGGCGTCGCCGGTGAGCTCACTGATCATTACAACCCGCAGGACAACAACCTGTATCTGTCGGATGCCAACCGTTCTGGCGGGTCGGTCGCAAGCGTTGCCGTCGCCTGCCACGAGGCGGGCCATGCCGCCCAGCGTCAAAGCGGTTATGCCATGATGAAGGTACGCACCGCCCTCGTGCCGGTCGTCAACTTTACCCAGAACACTTGGACCATCGTGCTGCTCATGGGCCTGTTTATGAACATAGCAGGGCTCACGACCCTCGCGCTGATCTTCTTCTCGTTTAGCGTGCTATTCCAGCTGGTTACGCTGCCGGTTGAGATCGATGCCAGCCGACGCGCCGTGGCGTATATCGAGCAGTCGGGCATGAGTTCCAAGCAGGTCAACGGTGCCAAGAAGGTGTTGACGGCAGCCGCGCTCACCTACGTGGCCGCGGCGCTCACCTCGATTATTCAGCTGCTCTACCTTATGGCTCGCTACAACAGAAACTCCAACCGATAACAAATGGGACCGACGGGCGCCGTGGGGATTTGTGTCCCCGCGGCGCTGTACTATGTGCTGGACTTGAATTTGCGCAGGGCCGGAGCCCTTGTGCACGATGACGAAAGGAGGCTGCGTGGCAGGCTGGAATCTAACCGGCAATGCCGTTTCCGCCGAGTTCGACGGATCGGACGAGCAGGAGCGCAAAGAGCTCAGCGTGAGCCAAGCGGTGGAGATCGCCGCCGGCGCGCTCGATGCCATTCCGCAGCTGAGCGTTTTGGGTGAGGTCACTGGTTTCCGCGGTCCCAATGCCCGAAGCGGCCACTGCTACTTCCAAATCAAGGACGACTCGGCGGCCGTCGACTGCATCATCTGGAAGGGCGCCTATCTCAAGCGCACCTTCGATTTGCGCGATGGCATGCAGGTGAGCTTTAGGGGCATTTTCAATCTCTACAAGCCTACGGGTCGCATGAGCTTCGTCGCCCTCTCGTTCTCGCTGTCGGGGGATGGCTTGCTGCGTCAGCAGGTGGCTCAGTTGGCCGAAAAGCTGCGTCGCGAGGGCCTGATGGACGAGGCTCGCAAACGTCGCATTCCGGTGTTTTGCTCGCGTGTGGCGGTCGTCACCTCGCTTTCGGGCGCCGTAATCGACGACGTCAAGCGTACGCTGCGCCGTCGCAACCCGCTCGTTGAGCTCGTCTGCGTGGGGGCCAAGGTTCAAGGCGAGGGTGCGCCCGCCGAGCTCATCGAGGGCTTGCGCCGCGCCGCCGCCATTACGCCGGCGCCCGATTGCATTTTGCTGGTGCGCGGCGGCGGTTCCTTCGAAGACCTTATGACCTTTAACGACGAAGGGCTTGCCCGTGCGGTGGCGGCCTGTCCCGTGCCCGTGGTGACGGGCATTGGGCATGAGCCCGATACCTCGATTTGCGACATGGTGAGCGACCGCCGCGCCTCCACGCCAACGGCGGCGGCAGAATCGGTGGCGCCGGCTATGACGGAGTTGGCCGACGTGCTCGAGGCGCGTCATCAGCGTCTGGGCGCCGCGATGGCTTCGATGATTGGGTCGGATCAGGTCGACCTGGAGATGCTCGATCAGCGCGGTCGCCGCGCCTGGGACACCTATACGGCTCGACTGGGCGACGCGCTCGATGCAGCCGCGCGCCGCCCGTGCCTCAACGACCCAACGTTTATGGTCGAGCGCCGCGAGTCCGAGCTTGCCCTGACGGCCGATCGTCTGTCCGGCGCCATAACGCGTTCGGTTGGGGCCTTCCGCTCCAACTTCGAGCGTCTGCCCGAGCGCTTGATCGCAAGCACCTCGGGGCTCGATGGCAAGCGCCATGCGATCACGCTCGCGAGTTCCCGTCTGGAGCATCAGGGACGTACGATGCTCAGCAAACCCGCATCCGACCTGGGCCGTGCGGCAGCCTCGCTCGATGCCTTGTCGCCGCTCAAGGTGCTTGCCCGCGGTTACTCCATAGCGTACAGCGATGATGATGTGGCTACGAGCGCCAAGACCTTTAAGCCGGGCGACGCCATCCGCGTGCGCATGGCGGACGGCAACGTGTCGGCAACCGTCAATGCGGTCGAGTAGGCCGCGTTTCACAGTGATAGACCCTTAGGAAAGGAAACAGATATGGCAGAGAAGACCCCGGTCGAGCAGCTTACGTACAAGCAGGCCTCGCAGGAGCTGGAGCTCATCATCCGCAGCTTGGAGTCGGGCGATATGGAGCTCGAGGAGTCGCTCGAGAGCTACACCCGCGGCGTCGAGCTCCTCAAGAGTCTGCGCACCCGCCTGTCCGATGCCGAGCAGAAGGTCTCGGTGCTCCTTAAGGACGTCGACGGCAACGACGTGCTCGCCGACGGCGAAGCCGCCAACACCGACGACAGTCTCTCGTTCTAACCATTCCGACCAAATATAATTACCTTGGTCTGCGAGAAAGGAACCAATCATGTGCGATTGCATCTTCTGCAAAATTGCCAACCACGAGATCCCCTCGACCGTTGTCTATGAGGACGACCAGGTCATCGCGTTCGATGACCTTAACCCCCAGGCGCCGGTCCACACGCTCGTGATCCCCAAGAAGCACTACAGCGACATCGCCGATGACGTGCCCGCCGAGACCATGGGCGCCATGGCTCACGCCATCCAGGAGGTCGCCAAGGCCAAGGGTCTGGAGGACGGTTTCCGCGTCATCTCCAACAAGGGCGTTAACGCAGGCCAGACCGTCATGCACTTCCACATGCACGTCCTCGGCGGCAAGAACCTGGGCGAGAACCTCATCTGAGGGCGCTTCTTCCTTGCATTGAAACGGAAGCTCAGGCATTGATAACTTATATATCAACGCAATAAACCCGAGCGCGAGGGCGTTTGGGTTTATTATTGAAGCGTATGTAACCTGGCGGCGCCACACCGCCTGTTAGTAGGGAGACACATGAACGTTCTGGTCGTCAACGCAGGATCTTCGACCCTTAAGTATCAGGTCATCGATACCAAGTCCCACAAGGTGTCCGCAAAGGGCTCCTGCGAGCGCGTCTGCTTTACCGGCGGTACCTTCACCCACGCTGCCAACGGCTCCAAGAAGGTGACCGAGAACATCGAGTTCCCCGACCACAAGGTCGCCATCGAGGTCGTCCTGAAGGACCTCGAGGCCAACGGCGTCAAGATTGAGGGCATCGGCCATCGCATCGTTCAGGGCGGTTGGTACTTTGGCGACTCCTCCCTCGTCGACGAGGACGTTCTCGCTAAGATCCGCGAGGTCGCCCCGCTCGCGCCGCTCCACAACAATCCCGAGGCCAACGTTATCGAGTTCTGCCTAGAGCAGTATCCCGACCTGCCCAACGTCACGGTCTACGACACCGCTTTCCACTTCAACATGCCCGAGGTCGCCAAGACCTACGCCCTTCCCAAAGATGTTTGCGACAAGCTGCACATCCGTAAGTACGGCGCCCATGGCACCAGCTACCGTTACATCTCCAAGAAGGTCGCCGAGATGACCAACGGCGAGGCTCGCAAGGTCGTCGTGTGCCACATCGGTTCCGGTGCCTCCCTGTGCGCTATCGAGGACGGTAAGTGCATGGACACCACCATGGGCCTGACGCCGCTCGACGGTGTCATGATGGGCACCCGCTGCGGCTCCATCGACCCTGCTACCGTGTGCTACCTGCAGCGCGAAGGCGGCTACACCTTCGATGAGGTCGACGAGATGATGAACAAGAAGTCCGGCCTCATGGCCGTGACCGGCGGCAAGACCAACGACTGCCGCAATGTCGAGGAGCTCGCCGCTGCCGGCGACCCCGAGGCCCAGCTCGCCTTCGATATGTTCGTCTACAAGATTGCCGCCAAGGCCGCCGAGATGGCCACTTCCATGTGCGGCATGGACACCCTGGTCTTTACCGCCGGCATCGGCGAGCACGCTCCGGCCGTCCGCGCTGGCGTGGCCGACCGTCTGGCCTTTATGGGCGTCAAGATGGACCATGCCCGCAACGCCCTGCGTGGCGACGGTGCTTGGTGCCTGTCCGCCAAGGATTCCAAGGTCAAGATCTTCGTCATCCCCACGGACGAGGAGTTCATGATCGCTTCCGACGTCGAGCGCATCGTCAACGGCAAGTAATTGATGCAAGGGGGGACTGGATGGCCTTGTGCCGTTCAGCCCCCTTTTACGCTCTTTGAGCGAAGAGTTTAATAGCTATTTATTGGATTCTGATAACTTCTTATTAAGGGTACGGCCGCCTTATAGGTTTGCCGACCGTACTGTAATCACGAAGGAGTCTCATGAACGTACTTGTTGTCAACGCCGGCAGCTCGAGCCTTAAATATCAGCTTTTGGATACCGATACCCGCGAGGTTTTCGCCAAGGGCAACTGCGAGCGTATCGGCTCGGAGATGGGCATTTTTGGCCACTCCGAGAACGGTGGTGCCAAGCTGACCGAGGAGATTCCTTTTCCCGATCATCGCTGCGCCATTGCGCGCGTGCTCGAGGAGCTCGAGAAGACCGACTTTACGATCGATGGCATCGGCCACCGTATCGTTCAGGGTGGCTGGCACTTCGATGATTCCGCGGTCGTCGACGATGAGGTCATGGCTAAGATCCTTGAGGTGGCCCCGCTCGCCCCGCTGCACAATTACGGCGAGGCCGCGGCAATCGAATATTGCCGCGAGAAGTATCCGGAGCTGCCCAACGTGGCCGTCTTCGACACCTCGTTCCACATGACCATGCCCGAGGTCGCCTACACCTACGCACTGCCCAAGGACGTGTGCGACAAGTACCACGTGCGCAAGTACGGCGCACACGGTACGAGCCACCGCTACGAGTGGATGATGGCCAAGGAGATCCTGGGCTCGCGCTGCCACCGCCTGCTTTCGTGCCATCTGGGCAACGGCGCTTCGCTTGCCGCTATCGAGGACGGTGTCTGCCGCGATACCACGATGGGGCTCACGCCGCTTGACGGTCTGATGATGGGTACCCGCTGCGGTTCCATCGACCCGGCCACCGTGTGCTATCTGCAGCGCGAGGGCGGCTACAGTTACCAGGAAGTCGACGACATGATGAACAAGCAGTCTGGCCTGCTTGCCATCTCGGGCATCTCCAACGACGCCCGCGACATCCGTACGCGCGCCTCCGAGGGCGACGAGCGCTGCCTGCTCGCCTTCGATATGTTCGCCTACAAGGCCATGCAGCAGGCTGGCTCCATGATCGCTTCTATGGCGGGCGTGGACACCATCACCTTTACCGCAGGTATTGGCGAGAATGACTGGTCGATCCGCAAGGCCTTCTGCGACTGCTTTGAGTGGCTGGGCGTACGTATCGACAACAACAAGAACCGCGAGGCCGTGGGCAACGGCCCGCAGGTCATCAGCGCCGCCGGTTCCGCCGTCACGGTCATGGTTATCCCCACTGACGAGGAATACATGATCGCCCACGACGTCGAGCGCCTGACCAAGAACAACTAACGCGCGCATTTGCAAGTAAACGAAAGGCCTCCAGAGCAACAGCTCCGGAGGCCTTTTTACTAGCATACGGAAATTCCAGTCCCAAAGTGATCATCGCCGGCAACGCCTGCGCTTTCAGCAACGGCACCCATTCGTTCAGATCATCAGCCCCAGCTCGTAGCCAAGCCGCCGTCCACCCCAGATACCCTGACTGCTACGTAGCGGTAGAAGGCCATACGGGCTAACCCCTGAAAACATTCCGCAGACCAGAAACGCCCCCGTTCGTAGCTCCGGAGGAGCAGAACGGGGGCGTTTCATTGGTCGAGGACGTTTTCAGGGGTTAGCCCGTACGGCCTTCGGACGAGTACGTACGCTACTCAGCCATCTGAGCCTGGACGGCGGTGATGGCCACGACACCCACGATGTCGTCGGCAGAGCAGCCGCGCGAAAGGTCGTTAACCGGCTTGGCGATGCCCTGCAGGATGGGGCCGTAAGCGTCGGCGCCGGCGAAGCGCTGGACCAGCTTGTAGCCGATATTGCCGGCCTCGAGGTCGGGGAACACGAGCACGTTGGCCTTGCCGGCGACAGAGGAGCCGGGAGCCTTGAGCTGAGCGACGGTGGGGACGATGGCAGCGTCGAGCTGCAGGTCGCCATCGATGGCGAGCTCGGGAGCCTTTTCCTTGCAGAACTTCACGGCCTCCTGGACCTTCTTGGCAACCTCGCCGCCGGCGGAGCCCATGGTGGAGTAGGAGAGCATGGCCACGTGCGGCTCAACGTTGCCCATGAAGGTGGACCAGGAGTGAGCGGAGGCGATGGCGATCTCGGAGAGCTCGTCGGAGGACGGGTTGATGTTGAGGCCGCAGTCGGCGAAGATCAGCGTGCCGTCGGTGCCGAACTGCGGGGTGTCGGTGCACATCACGAAGAAGGCCGAGACCAGCTTGGTGCCTGGGGCGGTCTTGAGAATCTGCAGCGCGGGGCGCAGGGTATCGGCGGTGGAGTGGCAGGCGCCGGAGACCAGGCCGTCGGCGTCGCCCATCTTGACCATCATAGTGCCAAAGTAGGTGGCGTCCATCACCTGGGCGCGAGCCTGCTCGATGGTAACGCCCTTCTTGGCGCGGAGCTCGGCAAACTTCTGTGCGTACTCCTCGTGCTTCTCGGCGTTGCGCGGATCGATGACGGTGGCGCCGGGGACGTTGATCTCGTTGGGATCGCCCAGGATGACGATGTTGGCCAGGCCTTCCTCGATGATCTTGTTGGCCGCGACGATGGTGCGCGGATCCTCGCCCTCGGGCAGGACGATGGTCTTAAGGTCGGCCTTGGCGGCAGACTTCATACGGTTTAGGAAATCGCTCATGTTACTCCTTGCAAGCGTTTCGCTAAGCTCCAGGCGCCCGGCTGTTCACGAATAAACCCGCTGCTAGCGGGTTTACCTTTCAATAATGTACGCCGCGGTGCTTGAGCTTTCCTTGTGTGGCAAGCTCATTATAGGACGCATTAGCGCTATAATCGCTCTGATAAATATGTCTCGAAGAATGTTCGAGAAAAGCCCAGCTAACGAGCCCGTGGCTTTTGACAAGGAGTATCGATGCAGATTACCTCAGGCCTGCCTGAAGGCTTTAACGCCGGCGCGTACGACATGATTGTCGTCGGTGCTGGATATGCCGGTGCCGTTTGCGCCCGCCGTCTTGCCGAGACCATCGGCTATCGTGTTGCCGTTTTGGAGCGCCGTAGCCACATTGCGGGCAATGCCTATGACTGCACTGACGAGGCCGGAATCCTGATCCACGAGTACGGTCCGCATATCTATCACACCTTTAACGAGCGCGTGCACAATTTCCTGTCGCGCTTTACCAAGTGGACGGATTATCAGCACAAGGTGCTCGCCAACATCAACGGCACCCTGATGCCCGTGCCCTTCAACCATGCGAGTCTCAAGCTTGCCTTTGGTGACGAGCGCGGCGAGGAGCTGTATCAGAAGCTCGTGGAGACCTTTGGCAAGGACGTCAAGGTGCCCATTATGGAGCTGCGCAAGAAGAACGACCCGGATCTTGCCGAGGTCGCCGATTATGTCTATGAGAACGTCTTTTTGCATTACACCATGAAGCAGTGGGGCCAGACGCCCGACCAGATCGACCCCTCGATCACCGGCCGCGTTCCCGTCTTTGTGGGCGATGACGATCGCTACTTCCCGCAGGCTCCTTTCCAGGGCATGCCGCAGGACGGCTATACCGCGCTGTTCGAGCATATGCTCGATCACGATCTGATCGACGTATTCTGTGACGTAGACGCCCGTGACCTCTTTGAAATCGACGAGACCACCGTCAAGATCGACGGCAAGGTCTATGGTGGCGAGATCGTCTACACCGGTCCGCTCGACGAGCTGTTCAACCTCGACCTGGGCGCGCTGCCGTACCGCACGCTCGATATGAAGTTCGAGACGTTCGATATGGATCAGTTCCAGCCCGTGGGCACCGTCAACTACACCACGAGCGAGGACTATACGCGCATTACCGAGTTCAAGAACATGACTGGTCAGGTCCTGCCCGGCAAGACCACCATCATGAAGGAGTACTCCAAGGCCTATACGCCCGGCTCGGGCGAGACGCCGTACTACGCTATTCTGGAGCCCGAGAACCGTGAGCTCTACGAGCGCTACCTTGAGCGCGTCCAGAACCTGACGAACTTCCACCCGGTGGGTCGTCTGGCCGAGTATCGTTACTACGATATGGACGCCGTGACCAATTCTGCCCTCGATCTTTCGGATGAGATTATCGCCTGCCATGCATAAAGTCATAACATTCGGTATTCCCTCGTATAACGCCGCCAAGGATATGGACCATTGCATCACCTCCATCTTGGAGGGGAGCAATTACGCCACCGATATCGAGATTATCGTGGTGGACGACGGCTCCAAGGACGAGACGGCCGCCAAGGCCGACGAGTGGGAGGCCCGTTATCCTGGTACCATCCGTGCGGTGCACCAGGAGAATGGCGGCCACGGTATCGCCGTCCTCTCGGGCCTGCGTGAGGCGCATGGTACGTACTATAAGGTCGTTGACTCGGACGACTGGCTCGACGGTGCGGCGCTTTCGACCATGCTGTCGATTCTGCGTGGCTTTGAGGAGCGCGACCAGCGCGTCGACCTGTTTATCTCGAACTACGTGTACGAGAAGGTTTACGAGGGCACGCATACCGCTATTGGCTACAAGTTTGCCCTGCCGCGCAAAAAGATTTTCTCTTGGGACCAGATCGGACACTTCCGTCCCGATCAGAACCTGCTCATGCACAGCCTGTGCTATCGCACCGACGTACTGCGCGAGTCCAATCTGCCTATGCCGGCACACACGTTCTACGTGGATAATATCTACGCATACGTGCCGCTGCCGCGCTGCAAGACCATGTACTACGCCGACATCGACCTCTATCGCTACTTTATCGGTCGCGAGGGCCAGAGCGTCAATGAGGCCACGATGGTCAAGCGCCTGGGTCAGCAGTTCCGCGTAACGCGCATCATGATGGAATCGTTCCACCTGTACCAGGACGTTGAGTCCTCGCGTCTGCGTTCGTACATGATGGGCTACTTCACCATGATGATGGCGATTTGCTCGGTGCTCACCAAGCTTTCCGACGAGGATTGTGCCGATGAGCGTCTGAAGACGCTGTGGAATGATTTGAAGGCCTATGACGAGCGTATGTATCGTCGTGCACGTTACGGTGTGGTCGGCTTCTTCACTAACCTCCGCGGTCGTGCCGGAGACAAAACCACACTCGGCCTATACCGTCTTGCCTCGAAGATCTTCAAATTCAACTAACTGCTGAGTAATCGCTGCTGATAGGTTGACAGGGCCCCTTGGCCTTTAGTTTGCTACTGCGAACAGTCCTACTCGCACGGAAAGCACATTGAGTGCTTTCCGGCTCGTGCGGAACTTGTAGCAAACTAAAGGCCAAGGGGCCTTTGCTATAAGAATCGATTGTCAGGCTGCCTGAATTTGAAGATCTTGGACGCGCAGTACACAGGGGCCTGGGCTGAAAGGGATCTTGTTGAGTAGGTTGCCCGGTGGGGCTTGGTTATGTTTGTCGCGAGTTCCGCACGAGCCGAAGAGCACTTAATGTGCTCTTCGTGCGAGCCAGGACTGTAGAGCAGCAAACATAACCAAGCCCCACCGGGCAACCGGTCAGGTTAGGCTACTTTGCGGCGCCGGGGATGCCGTGGGAGGTTTTGGCGTTTTTGGCTCCGTTTACGATGGCGGTCTGTAGGGCCCTTACGGCGAGCATGCCCAGTAGGTCTAGGGGAACGGTGGCGCTTGTCTGAGCGTCTAGCTTGCCGCTGGCGAGGGTGTAGATGGTGTCGCCGTCGTTCGTGGTGTGCGTGGGACGGATGGCGTGTGCATAGGCGTCTGCGGCCATCTGGGAGACCTTGGTGGCCTGAGCCTTGGTGAGCTCAACGTTGGTGACGATGCAGCTGATGGTGGTGTTGGTGCGGTCGAGCGGCATTTGCATGGAGCCGGCGGCGGCAAAGGCTGCGAGCTCCATGTCGACGATCTGGTCGCTATCTGCTGCGGCGCGCATACCAGCGACCCATTCGCCGGTGAAGGGGTCGACGACATTGCCGCAGGCGTTGACCGAGACCACGGCACCCACCTTAACAGGGCCGAGTGCCACGGCGGCAGCGCCTAGGCCGGCCTTCATGCAGGTGGCGGGACCCATGAGCTTGCCCACGGTGGCACCGGTGCCGGCACCTACATTGCCCTGCTCGAGCGTGGTGGGGGTGTTGTCGAGTGCTTCGCGCACGGCGGAGATGCCAGCCTCAATGTCGGGGCGTACGGCGGGGTCGCCAAAGGCGAGGTCGAAGATGCAGCTGGAGCACACGATAGGCACCTGCGTGGGGCCGACGGGAAGGCCGATGCCGCGGCTCTCGAGCTCGCGGGCGACGCCGCTTGCGGCCTCCAGGCCAAAGGCCGATCCGCCCGAAAGGCAGACGGCGTGGACCTTGTCGACGGTGTTCTCGGGACGCAGCAGGTCGGTTTCGCGCGATGCCGGGGCACCGCCGCGAACGTCAACGCCGCCGGTGGCGCCCTCGGGTGCCACGATTACGGTGCAACCGGTGCCGGCCTCCTCGTCCGTGTAGTTGCCAAAGCAAAAGCCATCGACATCGCAAACGTCAATGGCCTCAAGCAGTGTATCCATGTTTTACTCCTATCGGTTTTCCGCCGGGCCTTATGCCCGGTCGGGATCCGTACGGTACGCCGAAATTGTAGGCGCTGGGGGATACCCAGCGCCAGATGCAATTACGATAGTTTTTGAATCGCACGCGCGACGCGAGCGATGGGCAGGCCCACCACGTTGTAGAAGTCGCCCGAAATATCATGCACGAGCATGCGCCCGCCTGTGCCCTGGATGCCGTAGGCGCCGGCTTTGTCCATGGGCTCGCCCGAGGCGACGTAGAGCTCAATCTGCTCGTCGGTGAGCTCATAGAACGTCACGTCGGTCACATCGACAAACGACAGGCTCTCGGCGGCGTGCGGGGCTGTGGCGTCTCCGGCTCTAACGATGCAGACGCCGGTTGCGACCTGATGCGTGCGCCCGGAGAGCTCGTGGAGCATGGTACGGGCTTCGTCCTCGTTTGCCGGCTTACCCAAAATCTTGCCATCGAAGGTGACGATGGTGTCGGCCGCGATGGTCAGCTCATTGGGTTCGGCGTGCTCGGCGGCAACGGCGGCAGCCTTAGCGCGAGCTAAGCGCTCGACAAGCGTAAGCGGGGCCTCGTCATCAAAAGGAGTCTCGTCGATGTCAGCGGGAATGACGCGGATGTCGTAGCCCGCTTCGCGCATCAGCTCGATGCGGCGCGGTGATTGCGAAGCCAAAATCATAGCTGAATGCCCTCGGCAACCTTCTCGACAGCCTTGTCGCCTGCGAGCGTACGCAGCAGCTCAAGCGCAAAGGGGAGCGACTGGGCCATGCCGCTGGCGGTGATGATGTTGCCGTCGTGCGTGACCTTGTCGCCGGTATAGGCACCCTCGGGGAAGCTCTTCTCAAAGCCGGGGAAGCACGTGGCGTGGCGTCCCTCGAGCAGGTCAAGCTCGCCCAGGATAAACGGGGCGGCGCAGATGGCGGCAACATGCTTGGTCGCGGCGAACTCGCAGACTACGTCGCAGACGCGCTGGTCGGCGCGCAGGTTGGTGGCGCCGGGCAGGCCGCCGGGCAGCACGACGCAGTCGTACTCGTCAAAGTTGATCTCGTCAAAGAGTGCGTCGCAGGTTACGGGAATCTGCAGCGAGCTTACGACCTCGCGCGTGGGCATGATCGAGACGAGCGTGGCGCGCACGCCGCCGCGACGCATGACATCGACCATGGTCAGGCATTCAATCGTTTCAAAGCCATCGGCGGCGAGAACGGCAACGCTGGGCATGAGGGTTCCTTTCGGCTTCCAGCAGTGTGCAGTCCCGGATGTTGGCATTGGAATAGTGAATGAAC
>CABUDB010000001.1 GCA_902490245.1 uncultured Collinsella sp. | reverse complement strand
GAATAGTTCCTGTTTTTGGGCTTGAAGGCCGATTTTAGGGACTATTTCACCGCAACTGAGGGGTGGGATGTGGGGTTATCGCTCGTAGATGAGGTTACCGGCTAGGTAGGTGGCCTGAACCTTGGTGGCTTGGAGTTCTTGGGGGTCGATGGTGAGCGGGTTTTGGTCCAGGACTACCAGATCGGCGTATTTGCCGGGTTCCAGGCTGCCGAGGTTTTGCTCGTCGCCCGCTGCGTACGCGCTGCCAAGCGTGTAGTTGCGCAGGGCCGTTGCCGCATCGATACGCTCGCTCGGCAACCAGCCGCCCTCGGGCCAGTGGCTTTTTGGGTCTTGGCGGGTGATAGCCGTGTAGAGCACGTTCATGCTGGTAACGGCTGTGATGGGGCTATCGGTGCCGAAGGCTTGGCGGATGCCGCGCTGCTTATAGGTCGCAAACGGCCACATGATGCGGCTACGCTCCAAGCCCAGGTCGCGCTCCGGACCACCCGGGTCGAGTGTGATATGACAGGGCTGGCTCGAGGCAATGACGTTGAGTTTGCGCAGACGATCGATGTCCTCGGGCAGCAGATTCTCCAAATGCTCAAGCGTATTATGGCCGTGCTGGGGCAAGCCGTAGAGCTCTGCCGCCTCCTCAAAGATATCGAGTGCGGCATGGATGGCGCCGTCGCCGATAACGTGGATGCGCACGGTGTGGCCGCGCTCGGCTGCCGCCAGGACCAGCTTGCGCATGCGCTCGACGGGAACCGTCAGACGGCCCTGGTCGCCCGGGAAGCGCGGGTTGGTATAGGGATCGGTGAGATAGGCCGTGTGTTCGCTCGAGACGCCGTCGAAGAACTGCTTAAAGCCCGGTGCCGAGAGCAGCACATTGTTCGCGTAACGTGCCTGCAGCTCTTCCAAGCGCGACTGGTCATCCAGCAGCGTGGGGAACAGATGGGCTCGGATGCCCAACTTGCCGGCTGCCTGTAGCTTGTCGTAGACATCATCGCGGATAAAATCGCAGCCCGGCATGGGCATGAGCGACATATCGCAGATTGAGGTGATGCCTTGCTCGGCCATACGCTTCATCTGGTCGGCGTAAGCGCTTGCGATGCGGTCCTCGCCCAGCCACTCCAGGCAGCGCGGCAGCAGCTGCATAGCAGCTGCCTCGTGGGCGATACCCGTAAGCTCACCGTTTGAGTCTTTGTCGTAACTGCCACCCGCCGGAGGCTCGCTGTCGCGCGTAACGCCGAGCGCCTCGAGCGCGCGGCTGTTGAGCCACAGCGTATGCCCGTCGCCCGAGTACATAACACAGGGGCGATCGGGGAAGGCAGCGTCGAGGGAGGCCTTGGTAGGGTGCTCGGGCGGATCCCAGCGGTAATCGCGCCAACCCTGGGTCACAACCCAAGCGTCATCGGGCAGGTCCTTGGAAAACTCGAGCGCGTGCTGCACCAGCGCAGCCTCGGACGTGCCCATATCCATGAGCATGTACGGCGAGGAGCCGACCGAGGTATGGAAGAAGTGCAGATGAGCGTCATGGAAACCTGGGCAGACAAACTGCTCGCCGTAGTCGATAACCGGCGTAGCGGCAGGAGCGGCGGCAATCACGTCATCGGGCGCACCGACTGCGACGATACGGTCGCCTGCGATGGCAATCGCCAGCTCGCGGGCGGTATCGATGCCGTCTTGCGCGGTAAAGACGTTCTTGGAGCGGATAATCCGATCGATATGTTGCATGGGCATCCCCATCTCTGGCAGGAAATTCAACACCCCCGAGTGTACTCCCCCGCCCTTGTAACAAAACCCCAAGCGGCAAACGGCAACTTTACCAGCCCTAGCGGCAGGTGGCATACTGGAGAGAGCCTGTACGATTTTGCGATCAACCCAGCAAGGAGCAAATCGACCATGACGAAGACCAAGGCACAGCAGATTATGGCGGCGACCGAGGCTCGCGCGGCTGACGACGTCACCGCAGCCATCAAAGATATCGCTACCGAGTTTGAACCCTATATCATCAAGCAGCGCCGGCACTTCCATAAGCACCCGGAGCTGAGCCTTGCCGAGGAGCGCACGACCTCCGACATCGCCAACCAGCTCGACGCCATGAATATCCCCTACGAGCGTCCCCTTAAGACGGGCCTTGTGGCGACCCTTCGCGGCACCGCGCCGGATGCCTATCGCGAGGACGGCACGCCACGCCGCCGCATCCTTCTGCGCGCCGACATCGACGCCCTGCCCGTCACCGAGCAGACCGGCGAAGAGTTCGCCAGCGTCAACGAGGGCTGCATGCACGCCTGCGGCCATGACTGCCACATCGCCATGATGCTCGGCACGCTGCAGATCCTGCGCCATATGACCGACGACATCCACGGCGAAGTCCGCATCGTCTTCCAGCCCAGTGAGGAAAACGGCCAGGGCGCCAAACTCATGATCGGCACGGGCGTGCTCGACGGCGTCGATGGCGCCTACGCCGCGCACATCTGGAGTGAGGTCGACGCCGGCACCGTGAGCTGCGAGCCCGGACCGCGCATGGCCAATACCGACTGGTTCCGCATCGACGTCCGCGGCACCTCGTGCCACGGCGCCATGCCCCAGCGCGGTCACGACGCCGTTATGGTTGCCGCCGAGATCGTCAACGCTCTGCAGACCATCGTTTCGCGCGAGATCAGTCCCTACGAGCCGGCCGTCATTACCGTCGGCGAGCTGCACGGCGGCACCGCGCGCAACGTTATCGCCGGCACGGCCTACCTCGCCGGCACGGTGCGCACCTACGGAGATTCGACCCACGAGGAAATGCCGGAGCTCATGCGCCGCATCGTGGAGCATACCGCGGCCGCCTTGGGCGCCGAGGCAGAGCTCACCGACTACACCATCGCCAACTACAAGGTCGAAAACGACGCCGCCTCGAGCGAGCGCTGCCGTCAGGCCGTAATCAAGTGCTTGGGCCCCACCGGTCAAGGCCATTACCGTGGCACGCTTTCGGGCGAGGATTTTTCGGAGTACCTGCGCCGCGTACCGGGCGTGCTCGCCTTTGTAGGTACGCGCAACCCCAAGATTGGCGCCACGTACGCCCAACATTCCTGCTTCTACAAGATCGACGAGACTGTGCTGGCAAAGGGCTCCATGGTGGCCGCCCAGTATGCCATCGACTTTTTGGCCGAGCCCACCCAAGAGGAGCTCGACGGCCCCGCGATCACCGCGGTCGCCGAAACCAACCCCGACTTGGCCGCCAAGTTGCGCTCTGCCAAGGCCACGTCCGCCGAGGCTCGCGATGCTATCCATGATGCCCGCACGGCGCGCCATGCCGCCATCAAGGGCATCCATGATGCACGTGCCGCCGCTCGCCGCGAGGAGAAGCACGACGAGTAGTCGATCCACGACCATCTCGCAGTCATAGCCGCATCGCGATATCAAAGCGGGGGCGGACGCTTCGGCACGTCCGCCCCCGCTTATTTGTCAAGCGCTATTTCTACCGTTTCTACCCCGTCCCCAAATGGCAGGTGGCAGGGTTACTCGTCCTGCGGGTCCTCGTCGGAGCTTGGCGCGGGGTCGGGCTCAGGCGCAGGCTCGGGCTCCGGTTCCGACATGGGCGCGGGGTCGGGCTCAGGCACGGGCGCGGGCTCAGGCTCAGGCTCAGGCACGGGCACGGGCTCGGGCGCGGGCTCGGGCTCGGGCGCAGGCGCCGCAGCGGAATCGGATACGGGCGCTGCGTCGGTGCTAAAACCAGCCGGAGCAGACTTCTTCTCAAACGGCAGCACAAAAGTCAGGACGTCGTCCTTGTCCTCGTCGGCCCACTCGCTTGCGTAGCGCGCAACCCAATAGCCAACGGCACGATGCTTGAGCATCTTGCCAAAGACCGTGAGGAATACCGTGACAAACGCCGTCAGCACCAAGAACAATACGAGCGTGATGCCACCGCCGGTAACAAGCGCCTCAATAGCCGAAGGACGGTAGTAGTAGCTATACATACCGACAGAGGCAATGGTGCCAAAGACGAGCGTCAGGATCCATGTGACAACGTTAGCGACCAGGCCCGTCAAAAACTCGGGGAGGAACGAAGCGCAGAACAGCTTGGTCTTATTGTTCTTAAAGGCCGCCCAGACCTTATCAAGCGAAAACGCGCTCTCCACACGACCGGTCACCGCAAAGTGCATCACGGCGATGTCGGCAAACATCTTAAAGAAGACCCCCAAGACCGCCGTGGCAATCATAGCCAGGACAAGCAGGCCAAGCGAGCCAAACAGCGCAGCCTCGAGCGCATAAGAGCCGTAATAAGAATACGAGCCCGCGGCGCCAATTACCACGCTCTCCACCAGCGAAAGCACTACACCGATAACGGGAATGGCAGCGATAACCTCGAGCACGACCGAAATAACGCCCGAAAAGACTCCGAGACCAAACGACGTGGAACGCATGAGTGGACGGTCCATGCCGTCATCGACCTTGAGCGAAAGATCACGGCCCCACTCGATACCAAAGCCGGAACCACACACGCTCGCAATGCAAGCTGCCAAAAAGCCGATGGCAGCCGCAATGCCGCCAATAACGGGAATAAACAACACGAGCACCGACACAACGCAAATCAGCGCCGGCAAAAACGCGATTTGGCATACACGCTGAAGCACACCCGGAGTCTTGGTCATATCTTGGAACGCCTGAGCCACACAGCCCTTTGGCGCATTCGCCACGGGCGGTTGCGGAACAAACTGCTGGGGCTGAGGCTGTCCCTGGGGAGCGGGTCCAGCGGCACCGGCATTAGGAGCACCACACGCGCCGCAGAACTTGTCGTTATCGCCCATGGGGGCGCCACACTGCGAGCAGAACATAGAATCATCCCTTCGTATCTTGAGCGAATCATCTGGATCGCAAACGATGTCTTTGGCATCATTATCACCCAATGTGGGGACAAATACTCCAACATGACGCATTTGCAATGCGCAGGGCGCTATTCGATTGTTTGATGAGCTCGACCGCGTTAGTTCGTTCCGCGGAAACCCTTGCCGACGATCTCGGAGCTGTCGACAATCGTGATAAAGGCACCCGGATCGATCTCGCGCGCGTAGCGACGCAGTTGCACGGCCTCGCGACGACTCAGCACGCTCATAATCACCGTCACGCACTTGCCCGAGAAAGCACCGTAGCCGCGGCTGATAGTCGCCGTACGGTTGAGATGCTTGACGATAAACTCCTCGACCTTAAGGGGCTCGGAACAAATGACCGTGCAGACTTTGCGCAGGTGAATGCTCTCGATGGCCTTGTCGACCACAAGCGTCTTGGCAAACAGGCCGAGCACGCAGTACAGACCGACGCGCGGACCGTACAAGAAGGCCGCGATGGTCACGATGCCGATATCGACCAACAGCAGCGCACGGCCGATCTCAAGCGTGGTGCGGCGTTTGAGAATCATGGCGAGGATGTCCGTGCCGCCCGTCGAGGCACCAATATCAAAGACGATGGCGCTGCCGAGCGCCGGCAGAATCACGGCAAAGCACAGGTCGAGCCACATATCACCCGTCAGAGAGACATCGGTCGGAATGAAGAGCTCAAACAGCGAGACGTAGGCCGAAAGCGCAAACGAGGCGAAAACGCTCCACAGGATTGCCTTGCGCTCCAAAAAGATAAAGCCCAGAACGACCAGGACCGCATTGATAATCCACATAAAAACGCCGACAGGCAGGGTCGGGAACAGCGTGGACAGAATGACCGACACGCCCGAGGTGCCGCCAAAAGCAAAGTGATTAGGGGTTTTAAACGCGACGATGGCAAAGGCCGTGAGGATCAGGCCCAAATTGAGCTCGGCAAAAAAGCGCGGAAAGCCTGGCTCCTGGCTGCGCTTTTGGCCGGCACGCTCGCCGCGCTCGATATCGGTGCGATCAACCACGCGCTCCATCGGCACCACGGGAGGACGATGCGCCTCCTCGGCAGCACGCGACGCCGCCTCTGCCGCAGCGGCCTCAATTGCCCATGCCTTGCTTTCTGTTTCGTGCTCGTCGGCCATTACGGCAACCCCTCGTTAACAATTTGGAAACAATGCGCCCATTAGAGTAACGCGGAACGTGGGGATTGCAACCCTTAGTTAGACGAGCGGTATGACTATATCGGGAGCGTACAAAAACGGCCGGCCACGCTTTTGCTTGCGCGGTCGGCCGTTTAACGTTTTCGCAGATAAAACCTGCCAAAACAAACCTGTCCCTTTTTGGAAGGTTATTCGTGCTGGCTGGTGCGGTGCTCGTACTCCTCGGGGGTGATGACATCCTCGATGCGTAGGTTGACGCCCGCCACCTCAAGGCCGGTCATCGCGGCAAGACGCTCGGTGACACGTGCCTTGACATCGTCGAAGATCGCGGGCGCATAGGCGCCGTACTCGATGATGACAGAGATGTTGACGACCACGCGATTGTCATCGGTGACCTCGACCGTCACGCCCTTGGTCAGATTCTCGGCACCAAACTGCTCCTGCACAAAGTGCATGAGGTTACCCTTCATGCCCAGAACGTGCGGAACCTCGCGGGTGGCCATGGCAACGATCTTCTCGATCACGCCGTTGGAATAAGTCAGCGAGTCCTCGGACTCGTCCGTTTCCTCGTCATCCTCATCCGCATCGGGCTCGGCCTCTGTCTCGGCGAGGGACTGACCTTCGAGTTCTACATCCTCAGCTTCGGCGACGACCGCCTCGTTCTCCTCGAGCTCGGTATCGGCTACATCGACCTTCGTATTAAAAGCCATGGTTCCTCCTTATGCCTGCCGCGGATGCGACAGTCGAATACATATTAGCGGCCGCTAAACAGACGGCCGAAGAAGTTGACGATCCCGTTCTCGCCGTCGCGGATCTGACCAATTACGGCGCCGATCAGCACGAAGAATGCAATGACGAGCGTGTCCCACAGGCCCAACGTGAGCACCAACACGGCGAGGATAAAGCCGGCGACGGCGCCGAGCGTGGTGTTGGGATGACGCACAGCATAGCTCCAGATGGCAGCGCCCGTACCCTTGATGAGACCCATAGCCTCGTCAAAATCCGCGGCTGCCGCGTCTTGTAACTCGGTTGCCTCTGCTTTGGAATCAACAGGTTCGCTCGCCGACGTGGCACTCTGGTCAATCGTCAGGCGCGGCGTACGAGCGGTCTTATCTTGATTGGTATCACTCACCGGAAACCTCCACGGTCTGGACGGTAGTCTTGGACGGCAAAAAACGGACGCGCGCGGTCGTACCCGGCGCGCCGAGCATGGTATCGCAGGCTTCTTCGATGCGCTGCTGCATCGCGGTAGCCAGAGATGCCACGTCCTTATCGTCAAGCGCGATAGCCTCGACCTTAAAACGGACGTGCGAATCGTCGGGGCCTTGGACGCGAGCCTCGACATGCTCGACCATCACGCGGTCGTCGCGCTCGGCAGCAACCCTGGCGCACGAAGAAAGCGCCGCAAGGGTAACCTCGATATTGCGCTCCCCCGCCGGATGCACGCAGGACGGTTCGCGACGGGCGAACATCAGGCGGAAAAAGCTCAGCAGTACGCCGATCGCCACGACGCCGGCGCACGCCGTCACGACGATGCGCGGCATGGGGTCGCGCATCAGCAGCATAAAGCGATACGTATACGGCCCCCAAAACTGGCAGACAAGCGTACCCAGTGCCACGATGGTGGCGGCAAGATACACGATCGCTAGGGCTCGTTTGAGTACGCGCACGCGGCGCTCCCTTCAAATCTCGGCTCTCGAAATGCAGAACGGTTCGCATCATTATAAAAGAGCCGGGTCCGGTGCTCTACGCACGCGGATCCGGCTCATCTACTCCACGAGGCTTGCATGCTCGCTTCATTATGCCCAGATATGCACGGCTCAATCCGTGCGGGCGCTACTCCTCCTCGAGGGCAGCGATGACCTCGTCGGTCATGTCCATGGTGCTGTAGACGTCCTGGACGTCGTCGAGCTCCTCAAGACGGTCGATGAGGCGCTGGACCTTCTTGGCGTCGGTACCAGAGACCTCGGTCGGGGTGGTCGGGACCATGGTGGTCTCGGAACCCTTGACCTGGACGCCCTGCTCCTCGAGCGCCTTGGAGACAGCCATGACGTCGTTGGCAGCAGTCCAGACGATCCACTCCTCGCCGGCATCCTCGTAGTCCTCGCCACCGGCCTCGGCGATGGCCATCATGAACTCATCCTCGTCACCGGCAGCACCGTTGGCGATCATGGTCTCCTTCTTGGCGTTCTCGTCCAGGATCTCCTTGGCGACGACAATCTGGCCCTTGCGCTCAAACTGGAAGGCGACGGAGCCGGAGGTGCCCAGGTTGCCACCAGCGTGGGAGAAGGCGGAACGGACATCAGCGGCGGTACGGTTGCGGTTGTCGGTCAGGCAGTCGACGTAGACGGCGACACCGGCGGGACCGTAGCCCTCGTACACGATGTTCTCGTAGACGGCGGCGTCAGCACCCGAACCAAAAGCCTTGTCGATAGCGGACTTGATCTTGTCCTTAGGCATGGACTGAGCCTTGGCCTTGGCAACGGCAGCGGCGAGGCTGGCGTTGTTCTCGGGCAGCGGGTCACCGCCGAGACGGGCAGCAACGGTGATGTTGCGGCTGAGCTTGGAGAAGAGGGCGGAACGCTTGGCGTCCTGCGCGCCCTTACGATGCTTGGTTGTGGCCCACTTAGAGTGTCCGGACATACGTGTCTCCTATCGGTTTCGACCTAAAGCCCAGCGCAGATGCTCGGGCAATATAAACAAACGTCGTTATGATATACCTACTGGCCTGCAAGATAAACCCCAAAATGAAGGCGTCGTGATGATGGCCCCTTTGGTGCAGCAAAGAAACCTGACCCCAATGCACCAGGTTAGGACCAGAGGAAGTCACTGCGGGTGACGGTGGCGCCGATGGCGAAGGGCATGCAGGCGATGACCGGATACAGGTAGCGCATGTAGGTCGAGCCGTTGCACGGACCAATCAGGCACACGGCGAGCACGCCCAACAGCGGCACCCAAATGGCCAGCCCGCGCCACGAATGACGACGTAGCAGATAGACCACCACGGCAATCATGATCCACACATAGGTGGCCGAGCTCATGGTGAGCGAAATAAACGGGATGCGCTGCACCGCCACACGGTACAGATTGATCAGGTGGTCGCACCAGCGCACAACCTTGCTATCGACCGGATGGAAGTCGAAGTACTTGAGATTATCGGGGCGCGCCATAATCTCGGCACTGCGCGCCGTGCTGTAGACCCAGGCATCGCGCGCGCTCGGATAAAAATAACCATAGTAGTTATTGATAAGCGCCGAAATATAGCACTCGGGATCCTTCTTAAACATCTGAGCCCATACCTCAAAATAGGCATCGATGTCCTCCTGCGAGGCGTACTCGTTAAAGCAATTTTTGACGGCGTCCGACTTATCCGGGTTGTAACGGCGGCCCAGATTCTCGTACTTGAGTACGCGATCGATCACGGCACGCTCTTCGTCGGTCACCAAGCCGTCGCAAGGAGCCTCCACGATGGTGCCGTCCTCCTTAACCGTGGGGTTGACGCCCGAGTTGAGGCCGTCGTGCTTTTGGACGAAACGAGCCGTCTGCTGGAACGGGATCGAGAGGATTTCGCGCTTGGAACCAGGCGTGATATCGTGCGCCGGCATAAAGACCTTGGTGAAGTACATATTAGAGGCAAGGCAGAGCGCGAGCACCGCGAGAACGCCAACCCAGCGGAAACGCGGGATGGCGCCCGAAGGCGCAGCACCAGTCTGCTTGGCTGCACGACGAGCCACATGCACGTCCCATACGCAAAACGCCACCGCGATTACGCATGCCGCCAGGGGAAACACAAGGCCGCCGTTGCGCAGGAACGTGGAACCCATGGCGCCCAGAGCGAGCAGCAGCCAGTCGTGGCGCGCAAAGAGCACGGGGGCTTTCTCGCCCGCTCGCTCGACATTGGCATCACGACGGGGCAAGCCACATGCCACAAGCTTGACGGTCTGTACCAGCAGCACCAAAAACGCGTCGGCAAAGAGCACGTCTTTGGTGAGCAACGCCGCATAGTTAGAGAACATGGGCATAAACGCAAAGAACAGCAGGATCGCACCGCGAACCGGCAGGCTCACGCCCAGTTTGCGCAGCGACGAAATGGAATAGGCCATGCAGGCAGCCGTGATGACAAATTGAGCGCAGGTATAGATGATGAGGCCCGCGTTAGCGCTGTTGAACAGCGAAAGCCCCAGCTGAACGCACGAGCCGATAATGGCCGTGTGCACTACGGGATGATGCCCGTTGAGCAGCACGTTGGGGTTGAGTAGGCGCAGGTAGTCGCTCGTGCCGTTGGGATAGTTGAACCACTGGCGAATCTGCGCGCCCGTATCTCCCATAAAAAGGCCAGGCAGCGAAGCGATGAGCGTGGGCGCCCAGGCGATCATAAGCACCAGGAAGGGCCCGGCAAAGGGATGGACCGAGAGCACGGCGTGAGCCACACGCCATATGCGGCCAAAGTGCGCCTCGGAAAACGGGATGCGTCGGGAGCTCAGCCAATCCAGGCACTCAAAAGCCAGATAGAAGGCCACAATCGCCAGAAGCATCCAGCCCGCGCCGCCAATCCAGGCGCAGATAACGCGTGCCTTGTCGCCCAGCACAATCTCGGCCGAATCGGTAAGGTCGTAGCTACGGCCGAACACCATGCAGACGGCAAAGAACAGCGATGGCAGCACGACCGACGGGCGCCAAGCGTCACCACGGCCAAAGAACACGTAGCGAAACGGCAAGGTGAGCAGGCAGGCAAGTGCAAGCAGCATGACCGCGTCGGTATGGCCGGCAAACGAGAGGAGCACCTCGTAGCACACGTACAGCATGCCCGAGGCTTTGGGGTCAATCGCCAAGACTGCGTTGCTCGACACCGGGGCGGGATCGATGGAAAACGCCGTGGTCGCCAACAGCGCAAGCAAAAAAGCGATGAGCGTCTGCTTGGCGGGGTAGCGCTTAAACCAGACGATGCGAGCGGCATCGCGCGCAGCCGTTGTGGAGAGGTCGGAATCCTTCACAGTCCAAAGAGCCTTTCTAGAAACCTGCCAAAAAGGGACAGGTTTATTTTGGCAGGTTTTATCTGGGGAAACGTTACGGTTCTGTCATCGTTGCCCAGCGAACCACCACAAAGGTGCCTGTCCCCTTTGTGGCGGTATGTGGTGGTTAGGCGTCGAGGTAGATGCGCTGGGGACGGTTGCGGCGACGCGCAAAGATGACGAGCGCCAGGCCCGCAATAACGAGCGGAAGGCTCAGCAGCTGACCCATCGTGATGACGCCGCCCAGCAGATAGCCAAGCTGGGCGTCGGGCACGCGCACAAACTCGACGAGGAAGCGGACGATGCCGTAACCCATCACAAACACGCCCATAAACGTGCCCTGGGGCAGCAGCGGCTTTTTGCGGCTGAGCACCTGCAGGATGCAGAAGAGCACAATGCCCTCAAGAAATGCCTCGTAGAGTTGGGAGGGGTGACGCGGCATATCGCCCGCAGTGCCACCGAAGACCACGCCCCAGGGCAGATCGGTTGGCTTGCCCCACAGCTCACCGTTGACAAAGTTGGCACAACGGCCCAGACACAAGGCCAGCGGCGCGCCGATGACGGCAAGGTCTGCCAGAGTCCATGCGTCGAGCTTATACATGCGGCACACGATGATGCCGCCGATAATGCCGCCGACCAGGCCACCGTGGAAGCTCATGCCGCCTTCGTTGGTGGCAAAGATCTCGAGCGGATGTGCCCAGTAGTAGCCGTCGCCGTAAAAGATGACGTAGAACAGGCGCGCACCGATAATGAGGCCAAAGACCACGCCGACCACGACACTCGTCAGGTCATCAATCGTGATGTTAAAGCCCCAGTGACGCTGCGTGCGGTACATGACGACCGCCGTGAGCAGGGCGCCGACCACATAGGCCAGACCATACCAGTAAATCGTGATGGGGCCCGCCGAGATCGCGACAGGATCAAGCATATGGTAGAAGTCGTTGAGCATGTCGACCCTCCTACTCCCTACATACAAATGCGGCCGCGGGCCTTGCGCTCGCAGCCGCATATTTGGGCGTAACGTCTATGCGGAGTATGCCGTCCGCAGCTTTCGTATCTTAGAACGGCGCATACTCGTCGTACAGGTCGTCGGTCTCGCCGGAGGCATTGACCTGCTCGACACGGGTAACGCCGGGCACATGCTCCTTCAGGATGCGCTCAATACCCATGGACAGGGTCAGCGAGCTCATGGGGCAGCCGGCGCAAGCGCCCTGCAGCTCCAGCTTGACGACGCCCTCGTCGTCGACGCCCACATACTCCATATCGCCGCCATCGGCCTGCAGGTTGGGGCGAATCTCTTCAAGAACCTTCTTAAGCAGCTCTTCGTTAACAGCCACAGGGGCTCCTTTCTCACAATAACGCGGGCACGCCCGCGGACAGGGGCTATGTTACTACAGCCATGTACCCGCTTAGGCGCCAGCCATGCGTGCGGACACGACTTTCACGAGCGGTCAATTTGGGACGGGTCTCTTTTGGCTGTTTTGCCGCCAGCTGGCGTTGCCACGCGCTACTGCTGAGCCTGCCCCTCGGTGCCGATGTGAACATCGACGATAACCTGGCGGTAGCTGATGCCGCAGGAATCGAGAATGCGGCGGCTGATACGGCCGTCATCGGTGTCGGCATACTTATTGTCCAGGTAGACGACCTCGCCCACGCCCACCTGCGCCAGGATCTTGGCGCAGTCGTGGCACGGGAACAGTGTGACGTAGACCGTGGAGCCCTCAAGGTCCTTGAGCGAGCCGCGGTAGTTGAGCACGGCGTTGGCCTCGGCATGCACTACGTAGTTGTGCTTATCCTGCAACGGGTCGTCGCTCGTGCCCCACGGGAAAAAGTCGTCGTTGAGCGCCGAGGGCGTACCGTTGTAGCCCACCGAAAGGATGCGGTGATTGGTGCTGGCGATGCACGCGCCCACCTGCGTGTTGGGGTCCTTACTGCGGCGCTGCGCGGCGATGGCCACGCTCATAAAGAACTCATCCCAGCTAATAACGTCGCGGCGCTTGCCCGACGCAGTTTGATGAAGATCGTCCGACATGGCAGACACCTCCGTAATCGCAACAGTTTGACCCATTGTAGCAGGTGGAAGGTGGAGACGTTTTTGTCCCACCGCCCCATTGCTACGCGCGACGGGGCTTTTGATTGATGCGGTAGAGCTCGGCGAGACCCCGAAGCGTCAACGCGTCATCGACCGTCAGGCTATGACCGACAAGGGCCGCAAGTGCCTCGGAATCGTCGCCGGTAATGACGATGGGTACATTGCCCTCCCCCGCGGCCTTGGTCGCGCGCATCTCGGCAAGCACCATGTCGAGCATGCCGTCGATGCGTGCCACCTCGCCCAGAACCACGCCCGAACGCATGGCCTCGCGCGTGTTGCGGCCGATTACATGTGTGGGTGCCGAGGGCTCGACCTGCGGCAGGCGCGCCGCAGCAGCCGAAAGCGAGCGGGCGCCAAGCGCCAGACCCGGCGCGATGACGCCGCCGACAAAGGTGCCGCACGCGTCGATGACCTCGATATTAGTCGTCGTGCCCAGGTCAATCACGATGCACGGCGATCCGTAGACGGCTCGGGCCGCCACGGCGTCGGCGATGCGGTCGGGACCGATCTCGGCCGGGTCATCGTAGTGCACAGGCATGCCGGTCTTGAGACCCGGCCCCACCGTGAGCACACGCCCCGTGCAGGTGCGGGAAAGCGCCGCCTTCCACGGGCGCTCGAGCGCCGGCACCACGCAGCTCAGCACAGCCGCAGCGGGAACGAGCGCGCCCGGCATGCCCGCATCGGCCGCCAGCGCGGCCATGACCTGCGCGAGCCTCATGCGCGCCTCGTCGGCTGTGATGCTCGACGGCGTGGTGATCTCGCACGTCGCGAGCGGGCGCTCCTGCGCCGCGGCCGAATCCTCGGCAAACAGGCCAAAGCGAATGAACGTATTACCCACGTCGACCGTCAATATATATGCGCACCCATTAAGCATCGTCGGCGCTCCTTTCGTCTGCCCAGCAGTATATCGCCTACCTAAACCAGTCATCCCAAAATGCCTAGCTTGCGGCTATACTGGTGCGCGGTCGCGCGCGAGCTCACGCGGCGGCCCTTGGTAACCCGACTTCCCGCGCCGTATCCGTAACGGCGCTCCCGGGGGAAGCGGATATACGCAAAGGAGTTTTATATGAGCAATCCCTCGAACCGTGCTTCGATGCGCGGGCAACTCACGCTGCGCGGCGTCGTCATCGGCGTCCTTGGCTGCGTGATCATCACGGCAAGCTCGGCCTACACCGCCCTCAAGATGGGCGCACTCCCCTGGCCGATCGTCTTCGCTGCCGTCATCTCGCTGTTCTTCCTTAAGCTCATGGGCAACGCCAGCCTCAACGAGGCCAACGTCACCCACACCATCATGTCCGCGGGCGCCATGGTCGCCGGCGGCCTGGCGTTTACCATCCCGGGCGCCTGGATGCTGGGCTATGCCGACCAGATCAGCTGGCTTGACATGTTTATCGTGGCGCTCGCCGGCACCATCCTGGGCCTGCTGGCCACCGCGCTCATTCACCGTCACTTTATCGTAGACGCCGCGCTTGAGTTCCCCACCGGCAACGCCGCAGCTCAGACCTTGCGCGCGACCGAGGCCGGCGGCAAAACCGGCAAGCAGCTCTTTGGTTCCATGGCCATCGCCGGCATCTATAGCGTGCTGCGCGACGCCCTGGGCGTGGTGCCCAGCATGCTGTGCACACTCAACATCCCCGGCGTGACCTTTGGCATCTACAACTCGCCCATGCTGCTCTCCGTCGGCTTCCTCGTGGGCTTCGCCCCCGTCGCCTTCTGGTTTGCCGGCGCGCTGCTGGGCAATTTTGGCATCATTGTAGGCGGCACCGCTGCCGGTCTGTTTGACGTTATGACCGCACAGGGCATTGTTAAGTCCCTGGGTATGGGCCTCATGATGGGCTTTGGCGTCGCCGTCGTCCTCAAGGACATCCTGCCGCAGGTCGCCGGTATCGTCCGCGGTCTTGCCGCCGACAGCTCCACCGACACCGACGAGCAGTCGCTCATCTCGGGCTCCCTTAAGCTCGACGCCGGCATCATCGGCCTGGGTGCTGCCGCCATCGCCGTGATCGTAGCCATCGCGCTCGACCTTGGCCCCGTTCCGGCCGTCATCGTGACGCTGTTCACCTTTGTCACCACCATCATGAGCGCACAGAGCTGCGGCCAGACGGGTATCGACCCCATGGAGATCTTTGGCCTCATCGTCATGCTCATCGTGGCGGCCTTCGCGCAGCTCGCACAGGTCAAGCTGTTCTTTATCGCCGGCATCGTGGCCGTGGCATGCGGCCTTGCGGGCGACGTCATGAACGACTTTAAGGCCGGCGCCGTGCTGGGCACCAACCCGCGCGCGCAGTGGATCGGCCAGGCCATCGGCGGCATCGTGGGTGCCCTGGTCGCTGCCGCCGTCATGGTCGCGCTCGTCACCGCCTATGGTCCGGACGCCTTTGGTCCCGACAAGAGCTTCGTTGCCGCACAGGCAAGCGTGGTCGCCACCATGGTCTCGGGCATCCCGAGCGTGCCGTGGTTCGCAGGCGGCTTTATCGCCGGCATCGTCATGTACTGGCTCGGCATTCCGGCCATGATGATCGGCCTGGGCGTGTACCTGCCGTTCTACATGTCGCTCACGGCCTTCCTGGGCTCCTGCGTTAAGCTCGCCTACGACAAGTGGGCCGCTCACCGCGACGCCGAGGCCGGTCTTTCGGACGAGGAGAAGGCCGCCAAGGACGCTGCCTTCCAGGAGCAGGGCCTGGTCGTTGCCAGTGGCCTGCTGGGCGGCGAGTCCATCGTCGGCGTTATCCTGGCGTTTGTCTCTGTTGGCTTGAGCCTGCTGGGATAAACCCAACAACAACAACGTACCCGTACAGAGCGCGGGGTCGGAGACCATCCGGCCCCGCGCTTTTTTGTATCTGCCGAAACCCTCGGCTTCAACCTCATTTGACGCGCCCCCTTTACCTACTCGTCTAAGTTTCACGTCAAGATGACCACCCCGCCTGCCGCGGTGTAGAGTAGAGGCAGCGGGCGCGATGCATAGCCCGCGGCGGAGCGAGGTGAACATGAAACTCGATAACCAGCAGATCAAGCGGCTGCGCGAGCGTCATCATCGTCGTCACGGTATACGCCCTGCACACAGCGAGGCCATGGAGAATGCCACCCGTTTCCTTAAGCAGGCGTTCAACATACGCGAGGGACGCGCGCCCTATCACGTGATTCGCAAGCGCTTTGTAAACGGGGCGCGCCTGACTGGCTCGCACTTATGCATCCTGATCATTGCCATGTTGATCGCGAGCATCGGCCTCGATATCGACTCGGATATCGCCATTGTAGGTGCCATGCTCATCTGCCCGCTCATGGGCTCGGTCCTTGCCATGGCATACGGCATTGCCACGCTCGACCGCGAGATTGCCGTCGAGGCAATTGCCGGCCTCGCGCTGCAGATGGTCTTTTGTCTAATCACGTCCACGCTGTACTTTAAGCTCTCGCCCCTTGGCACCACCACGGCCGCCATCATCGACAACTCGACACCGACTGTGTGGGACCTTGCCGTCGCGCTCGCGGGCGGCTTTGCGGGCGGACTGGGCAACTCGCGCGACCAGGAACCCGCCACGCTCATCGCCGGCGTGGCCGTGGCGACCGCGCTCATGCCGCCCCTGTGCGCGGCGGGCTATGGCATCGCCATCGCGAGCGGGTCGCTGTTTCTCTCGGCCCTCTACGAGTTTGGCATCAACGTGGTCTTTATCGCACTGGCTGCCGAAGCCGTGCTGCTTCTTTTGCGCGTGCCGCTCAAGCGCGACCTCAACGGCGACGGCATTGTGACCGCCGAGGAAAACGCCGAGGTCGATGAGCTGTCACACAAGGTGCGCCGCCGCATCATCGTGGGCACGGTGATCTTTGCCATCCCCTGCATCGTTATGACGGCGGGGTCTATTGGCTCGGCGCAGGCCGGCGTGCAGGACGGTTACGGCGTCACCGAAACCACGCGCGAGCTTGCCGCGGTGCTGCCGGGCTTTAAGGATTACACCGTTGCCGTCGAGACCTCGGCCACCGAAGACGAGGAGGAGGGCCTTGTCGAGCGCGAGGTTGTCGCCCATGTGACGACAAGCGAGGCGCTTGGGGCACACGACCGCCGTGTAGCCCGCAAGCTCATCGACCTCAATGTGCCCGAGCTCGATCGCGTGGAGTTTGATGTGCAGTAATACGCGACGTGGGATGGATGCGCGCAGCCGCGAGTCACGACTTGGCGCAGACGCGACGCGGGCCACGAGCAAATAGCGGGGCGCGGTCCATGGCCGCGCCCCGCTCGCTGATATATTGCCGTGAATCAGCTGTCCGTATCGACATCGCCAGACTCCACTGTAAACGCCGGACCGGTGCTCACCAGATAAAATCGGGTCACTTTGCTATCTCTAAATAGATAGAGCTGGCCCTGCTCGCGTCGGCGTGACATATACGCCACGTGGACCGTACCGAATTCTTCGCCGTTTTCCTTCTTTAATATCAGGATGTTGGGGTCATCCGTACGCTTAAACTGCCCGTCAACGCAGCTGCCGTCTTTGTCGACCAGCTGCCATCGACAGTTGTCCTCCTCAAGAAAAGCCAGGGTTTTCCGACTCGTTTTGTCATCCCGATAGTAACCGTCAATGGCAAAGCCTTCGGAAACGCATTCCTGCATATAGGATGTTTCTCGGCTTATAGCAAACAGCCCTGTAGCGCCCAGGAGCACAGCCAGACAGACCACTGCAACGGTTATCGAGACAAAACGGCGGCTCATGTCAGCCAGCCCGATACTTGTTTAACGGAGCACGAAACATACTTGGTACCTCCGATATCATGGCGAATGTCACCTACGGCCTGTCGGCAATCATATGTTTCCAACATCAAACCATATGGCAACCACTCGCGAGAGGAGTATCGGCGAACGGTGCATTTTTGCGTTCTATTGGGCAAACGTCAACGCGCGCTACAGCTCTTGCTCGACCTATTCAGATCTTGTCGCATACTACCGTAGATCCTCAACGCTTCCGCCCCCAAGAGATCATTTTTAGTACGTAAAGAAGCCCTCGCCCGAGCTTTCGCCCAGCTTACCTTCGTCGAGCATTTTCTTGAGGACGGAGGCCATGGCCTTAAAGTTGTAGGGCATCATCATCTTTTTGAGCAGCGGGCTCACCAGACCCGGCACCTTTTGGTACTGCATGACGATGTTGTACGCCGTCTGGATGCCCACCGTGTCGAATACGCGAAACGGGCCCTTGGGAGCGCCGGTACCACGCGTCCATGCGAGGTCGATGCTCTTGGGATCGCTCACGCCCGAGACGTACAAGTCCAGGGCCGAAAGCAGCCATGGCACCAGCATAGAGTTGAGCAGGTAGCCGTTCTTTTCCTTGTTGACGGGAAGCGCCAGCATGCGGATGTCGTTAGCAAAGTCGACGAGTTCGTCAAAATAGCGCTTGTCGGTTTGGCTCTGGGCCATGACCTCGGTCATGTTGTTTTTCCAGATGGAGTTGGCAAAGTGCAGCGACAGGTACTTCTCGGGGCGGCCGGTGTACTTGGCAAAGGTGCTCGGCAGCAGCGTGGAGGAGTTGGTCACGACGACGGTCTTTTGCGGGAGGACCGGGGCGAGCTTCTTGTAGAAGTCAATCTTTGCCTGGGTGTCCTCGGCCATAGATTCGATGACCAGGTCGGCATCGGCCACGGCCTTGGCAAGATCGAGCTCCAACCTGATCGTGGAATAAGCGCGTTCAACGGCGGCGAGTGCCTCCTCTTTGTCGAAGGGCTTGCCGCTATCGGCGATACCGGAGCACCACTCGCCCGTGCCGTCCGCCATCCCCTCGATAGCAGCGATGTACTCCTCGCGCACATGATCGATCTTGGGCTGGGTGCGGCCGATGCTGCCCTCGCTGCGCAGCCAAATCGTCACATCAAAGCCGCAGTAGGCAGCCTGAAAGGCAATCTGGCTTCCCAACACGCCGCCACCGGCAACACAAACAGTCTTGTAGCTCATGGAAACGATCCTCTCTTACGTAATTCCATAGATGTGTATTTATTCAACCGTATGGAGGCTACGAGCCGGGGGCTGGTTCTACAAACGGACGCTTTTACGCGGTGAACGGCTACACCTGTTCATTAACTCTCGATTTTGAGGCCATTTTTTGGCGCTGCTGAACCGCTGTTTTCGGAAGTGCGGGGAAAAATCAGGGTTCGCCGACCAGACCGGCTTTTTTGACAACAAAACCGCAGGTCGCAAGAGTCTAAAACGGCGGTGTGCTCGGGAGGTTCGCGTTTTCCCCGCACTTCCGAAATTCGAGTCCACAGAAGGCTGCGACAAAACGATTTACGCAACATATATCCAGTAAAAACGGGTGGTAGCCGGTACGGCTACCACCCGTTTGTCTTACATCCGGCTCGAAGTAGGCCAACTACTTCTCGATGCCGCGCCCCAGACGCTCGGCGACCGACGCCACGGCCTCCTCCCTGGCCGGCCCGCAGCTCACGCAGCCGTCATGGGCACGCATCTGGCCGGTGACCTCGTCCATCGCGAGCGGCGCCACCTTCTCGAGCTTAAAGCCCTTACCGGCGCGCATGTTCTCCTTTGCCACGCTGATCATGAGCTTAATGCGGTTGAGCTGGTTGACCTCGGACGCACCGGGGTCGTAGTCCACCGCGACGATGTTGCTCTCGGGATGCTGGCGGCGCAGCTCCTTGATCACGGCCTTGCCCACCACATGGTTAGGCAGGCACGCGAAGGGCTGCGTGCAGATGATGTTGGGCGCACCATGGTCGATGAGGTCGAGCATCTCGGCCGTGAGCAACCAGCCCTCGCCCATGTTGTTGCACACCGAAAGCACCGTGCGGGCCTTGTCCGCCATGGTGCCGATGCGCTCGGGCGCCTCAAAGCGGCGGGACTTTTCGAGCATCTCCTCCACCGGCGTGCGCATCCAGTCCACGAGCTTAATAAGCGCCTGCATACCCGCGCGCGTGGTAGCAGAGCTTCCCAGCTCGTCCTTCTGCAGCTCGGCGTTACTCATGGAGTACAGGAAGAAGTCGAGCAGGCCCGGTACCACGGCCTCGCAGCCCTCGCGCTCGATGACATCGACCACGTGGTTGTTGGCCGTGGGGTGGAACTTGACCAAGATCTCGCCGACCACGCCCACGCGCGGCTTGGTGCCCTCGCCCACGAGCGGCATGGTGTCGAACGCGCGGATGGCCTCGCGGCACAGCTTGGTGTAGTTATGCCTGTTGAACTTGGGCGCCAGCTTGCGGGCGCGCGCCATGTACTCCTCGTAGAGCGCGTTGGCGGCACCGGGCGTGGCCTCGTACGGGCGGCAGCGGTAGAGCATCTGCATCATAACGTCGCCAAAGAGCACCGCGTACACGGCCTGCTTAAGCAGCGCCGGCGTAATCTTAAAGCCGGGGTTATCCTCGCCGAGCGCCACGGCCGAAAGCGAGATCACCGGGATCTCGGGGTGGCCGCTCTCGCGCAGGGCCTTGCGGATGAGCGCGATGTAGTTGGTGGCACGGCAGCCGCCGCCGGTCTGGCTGATAACCACGGCCGTCTTGGACAGATCGTACCTGCCGCTCTCGATAGCCTCCATAATCTGGCCCGTTACCAGGATCGACGGGTAGCAAATGTCATTGTTCACGTAGCGCAGGCCGGCCTCGACGGCATCGTGATCGGTCGAGGGCAGCAGCTCCAAGTTGTAGCCGGCACCGCGGAACACCTCTTTGACGAGGTCAAAGTGAATCGGTGCCATCTGCGGGCACAGGATGGTGTAGCCCTCGTCGCGCATCTGCTCGGTAAAGGGCACCTTGGGCCACGCGGTCGATGCGCTCTCACGCTGTGCTTCGAACGTGTACTTGCGGCTCGCGAACGCGGGGGCATCCGTGGAGGGCGCCACCGGCGCGGCGTCACCCTGCTCAAAGACCTCGCCCGCGGCCGTGGCCTCGGCCAAGCGCTCGGCCTCCTGGTCCTTGAGCGCCGCCATGAGCGAGCGGATGCGGATGCGCGCGGCGCCCAGGTTGGACACCTCGTCGATCTTGAGCACGGTGTAGATCTTGCCGCTGGCCTCCAGGATCTCCTGCACCTGGTCGGTGGTCAGAGCGTCCAGGCCGCAGCCGAAGGAGTTGAGCTGGATCAGGTCCAGGTCGTTGCGCATCGTCACAAAACGGGCGACGGCGTACAGGCGGCTGTGGTACATCCACTGGTCAACGACGCGGATGGGGCGCTCGGGCTTCACCAGATGCGCAAGCGAATCCTCGGTAAAGACCGCAAAGCCAAAGCTCGAGATAAGCTCGGGCAGGGCGTGGTTGATCTCAGGGTCGTTGTGATAGGGACGGCCGGCGAGCACAATGCCGTGGCCGCCGTGGTCCTCAACCCACTTAAGAGCCTCCTCGCCCATGGTCTGGATGTCCTCGTGGAAACGCGCGTCGGCCTCAAAGGCAGCGTTGACGGCGGCATCGACCTCGGAGCGCGTGATCTTGGGTCCACGCACGCGACCGCGACCGGCTTGCGCATCGGCCACACGGTCGACGGCGAGCACCTGATACAGACGGCGCTTGAGCTCGGTCTTATCGTGATACGGCACAAACGGGTACAGGAACTCGATGTTCTGCTCGCGGATCTCGTCGATATTGAGCGCCAGCGCCGTGGGGTAGCTCATGACGATGGGGCAGTTATAGCAGTTGCCGGCGGTCGGATCCTCCTTGCGCTCCCAGCGCACGCACGGCATCCAGATGAAGTCGACATCGCGGTCGATG